>NZ_CEFZDU010000034.1:0-199586 GCF_979578155.1 Candidatus Nitrospira neuquenensis
AGAAATGACGCAACGAATCACTCCAGGGTAAGATTTCCAAATGGCTTGACAGGGGCGGGCTGGGGCGCGGGAGATGCCGGAAACCCGCCCTCCCGCCCCCGGAAGAATCGAACGCCGCTCACCGGACCAGCGTCTCGAGCACGCCCCGTGGAATCCACCGGCGCAGTTCGAGGGTGGGCTTCCGGCCGGCGCGCGGTGTCGGCGATGTCCTTCCCGCGCCGGCGAGCCCCCGCCCGCCCCGTGACCCCATCCACGGACCTATGGTAAGGTCGAGGTGTGCCCATCCCTCCCCTGCCGGAGGAGACAGCCGCGGAGGTCCGCCATGTGGATGGTCCTGCTCCTGGCAAGCCGCCTGATCCTGACGGTCGGCTCCGCGTCGGCCGAGACGAGCTTTCTCTACGATTCAAGCGGCGGGTCCGCGATGATCATTTCGCCCGGCGACGGGTCCATGTCCTTCTACTACGGAAGCGACGGGACGACGGGGACGATCATTCGCCCCGGCGGCGGGGGAACCTCGTTCTACGATTTCAACCGGCCGGACGGGCAGCAGAGCACCGGCACGATCCTGACGGTGCCAAGTCCCCCATCGCCCCGGCCCTTACCGCCGCCGCTGGTGGCACCGCTCCCGCCCCTCTTTCCGGCGCCGGCACCGCCGCGGCTCGGAAGCCCGCCTGCACCGCCCCGGTGGCCGGACCGGCCTCGGTAGCGGCCCAGGGCCGCTCAACCGACGTGCGGGACGAAGACGGCGAGCCCGATGATCAGGGCCGTGACGCCGGCGATGAGGACGGCGGCGGCGGCCACATCCTTGATGAACCGCACCGCGTCGTGCTCGGCGGGGTGGAGGTGATCGAGGGTCTTCTCGATCATCGTGTTGAGCAGCTCCAGCGCCAGCACCCCGCCGATCGCCCCCAGGACGAAGAGCCACTCGACCCGCGAGAGGCCGACCGCGAGCCCCGCCGCGACGGTCAGGATCGCCACCGCGGCCTCGATGCGGAAGGATCGCTCCACCCGCCAGGCCGCGACGAGCCCGTTCCAGGCGTGGGCGAACTGCCGCAGCACGCTCGGACGATGTGAGGAGCCTGGCGCCATCGGGCTCGGGCTCCGGTCAGAACGCCTTCCCGATCGCCACCCCGGCTCCCATCCCGCGGTCCATGGTGATCGGGCGGATGTGCCAGTCGTCCGGCTCCTCGGCGTGGCGCTTGCTGAGGAAGTAGCCCATCCCCCACCCGATCAGGGCTCCGGCGACCACGTCGGAGGTCCAATGTTGATTCGTGTACAGCCGGGCGAAGGACACGGTGGCCGCAAGGGTATAGGCCGTCCAGGCCACCGGCCCCGGGTACCGCTCCGCGAAGACGGTCGCGACGGCGAAGCTCGCCGCCGCATGCCCGGAGGGGAAGGAGGTATCCAAGCCTGAGAAGGGCTTGAAATGGGTCGCCCCCTCATTCGCGTCCGGCCTCGCCCGGCCGGTGACAACCTTGAGGGCCGTGGCGGCAACGACGGCGAAGGCTTCCGCCTCCAGGCCGATGAGGCCCGTGCGCTTGAGCTTGTTCGACCCGCCGAACTCTTCCGTCGTCAGCCCGATCACGACCACCCCGGCGTTGATCCCGGCGAGGGCGGAGGGGCCGAGCCAGTTGTTCACCTTGTCGAAGGCGTTGACGCCGCCCGACGTGGTGTTGCGCTGGATGAGACGGTTGATGGGGTTGTCCACCGCCATCAGCCCGCCGACGACGGCGACCGCGCCTCCGAACGTGAGGGCGTCGTACCGGTCCATCCGCAGCGGCGAGGTCAGCAGCGCACCCGCGTCTTCCACGACCGCCCTGGCGCCGGCGGTGAGGGACTCGTCGCTGACATCCACCACCCGCGGCGGATCGCCGGCGACGGCCGGCGGCGCGCCGACGAAGAGCAGCAGGGACAGGAGGCCCGCGATGACGGCCGAGCAGCGGGCAGGACTCACGGGCTCGCCTCCTCCCCGCCCCGACCGCGGAATCGCCGCCGCAGGGTCACGATCGCGGGCAGACCGAGCAGCGCCGCCAGCCCCGCATCCACCGCCCGCCCGCCTTCCGGTGCGTCGCGACGCCCGGCGTGGCGGTCGGGCCTCGCGCAGCCCGAGGGTGGGGGGGCGAGGTAGGCCAGCCGCTTCCGGATTCGGGAGGTCGTCTGCTGGAAGTCGGAGGTGACGGGGACCTCCTTGAGGAAGGCGCGGTACTCCTGGACGGCCTCGGCCCTGGAGCCGGCGACGTCGAAGGTCGTGCCCAGACACAGGTGGCCGGCGGGCAGCCCGGGCTTCAGGCGGAGCGCCTCGCGGCAGGCCGCCATCGCCCCCTCGGTGTTCCCCCTGGCGCCCAACAGAATGCCGAGGGTCGCGTGGGCCTCCGCCAGGTCCGGCTTCAGGCGGACCGCCTCCCGCGCCTCGCCGATCGCGTCCTCCAGGTCGCCGCCCCAGTACAGCAGCGTCGCCAGGTCGGCCCGCGCGTCCGCGTAGCCGGGCTTGAGCGCGATCGCGGCCCGCAGCTCCTCGATGCCCGCGGGCAGGTCGCCCTGCCTGGCGAGCACCACGCCGAGATCGGCATGGGCCTCCGCGTAGGTGGGGTTGAGCTGGATCGCCTTCCGAAGCGATGCGACCGCCTCCGCAGGCCGGCCCTCTTCATAGAACAGGATGCCGTTGAGCCGGTGCGACGAGACGTTGTCCGGGTCGCGGTCCAGGACCTGGGCAACGAGGCCCTTGGCGAGACGCCTCGCGTCCGGCGTCGAATCGCCGTCCAAAAACTGCGGGTCCTCGCCGATGACGGAGGCCCAGGCCTGGGCCAGCATGGTCTGCGCCTCGGCCTGGTCCAGGGCCTGCCGCCGGGACTCGACCGCGGCCGTGACCTTCGTCGCGTCCACGAGCTCCTCCAGCTCGCGACTCGCGGCGACCGCCGCCTCTTCCGCCCGCCGCAGCAGGTCCCGGCACCGGAGCAGCTCGACGCGCGCACTCTCGTTCTCCCGCAGTCGGCGAACCATCTCCGCCGCCGCCCCGGTCTCCACCTGGCCGCCCAGGGCGATGCGGAGAACCGGCCGCCCCCCTTCAGTCAGGCTCTTGGGCCGGTCCGGCTGGCCCTCGACCAGCCCCATCACAAGGGCCTGGATCTCCTCCTGCGTCGGGGAGAGCCGGGCGACCTCCGGCGCGGTTTCGAGCTGCCTGACGGCCGTCTCGCGGACCCGCCTCCGGCCGTCGAGCAGGGCCAGCCGGATCGCGTCCGCCCTCGGATCATGAGGGCCGAGACGATGCTCGCCGGTCGCGGTCACGGAACGGAACTCGGCCCGCACCGAGGGGCAAGGGCCGGTCAGGAGCAGACAGGCAACCGACAGGATAGGCAGGCGGGCGAACGTCGTCACGAATCTCCCGGTCACGGATCGGTTGGGTCGCAAGCTCGCGCGAGGCTAGTGTAGTGTTCCGGAAATACGTTCACAAAGACGGCGGATCTTGGCGAGGATCGAGTCCGCCGTCGCGGTCCAGACAAAGGGTCGGGCTTGGGTGTTGTTAGTCTGCACGAAGTGATCGATCGTGGCGATCAATTCTTTGACGCTCCGGAAGGAGCCCCGGCGAATGGCCTGTTGCGAGATCCGACGGAACCAGAGTTCCCCTTGGTTGAGCCAGGACGCATACGTCGCCGTGTCGTGGACGTGGTAGCGGGGCGTGATGCCACCCACGTCTGGACCTTGGGATACTTGTGCGTGGCATAGTTATCGACGATGAGATGGACCTCCAGATCCTTAGGGCACACTGGCGTCGAGGTGGCGCAGAAACGCCAGAACTCCTGATGGCGAGGCCGCCGGCGACATTGGCTGATGACGGTCCCCGTCGCCACATTCAGGGCGGCGAACAAGGTCGTCGTACCGTGGCGCACGTAGTCGTGCGTCACACCCTCGACGTACCCCCACCCCAGCGGGAGGACGGGCTGCGTGCGATTGAGCGCCTGGACTCGGGGTTTTTCGTCGACGCACAGCACCAACGCCTTGTCCGGGGGATTGAGATAGCGGCCGACGATGTCCCGGACCTTCTCCACAAAGAAGGGGTCGGTGGAGCGCTTGAAGGTCCGCTGCCGATGGGGCTGGAGCCCAAACGCTTGCCAGACCCGGTGCACCGTGGATTTGGCGAGCCCGGTCGCCTCCGCCATCGCGCGACCGCTCCAGTGCGTCCCGGCCGCCGGCTTCGTGCGCAAGGTCTTCTGCACGAGCAGGGCGATCTCCTCCTCCGTCCGCGTGCGAGGACGCCCGGGGCGCAGGTCATCGTGCAGCCTGGCGAGGCGCTCGGTGACAAACCGCTGCCGCCATTTGCCCACGGTGGCGTTGGTCACGCCCAAGAGATGCCCACAAATAGACGCAAGGCATATGCCAATTACTTCAGGGACTCTACACTAGGCGGTGAAACGGCGGGGGGCTGCCGTGGTCCACGGCAGCCCCCTCGCCGAATCGGATCGGGCCTCCGATGCTTTACCAGCGGTCGCGCTTCCCGCCGCCGGCCCCGGACCGGCCGCCGCCCCCGCCCGTGCGCGGCTCCTGGGGCCGGGCCTCGTTGACGGTCAGCGTCCGGCCGCCCATCTGCGTCCCGTTCAAGGCCGCGATGGCCTTCTGGGCATCCTCCGCCGACGCCATCTCGACGAAGCCGAAGCCGCGGGACTGGCCCGTGAACTTGTCCGTGATCACCCGTGCAGACTCGACGGTGCCGTGCGCCGCGAACAGCTCGTTGAGCTGCTCCTCCGTGGCCGAGTAGGGCAAGCCGCCGACATAGATCTTCGAACCCATGAGGGGTTCCTCCTTGTGTGTGGGATATTGTCTTTGACTCGAGAACCGGGTACGGAAAGGACCAGGCCAAAGACGCGAGCTGCAGAGCGGCTTACGGCGAGCCTTCGCTCGGATTCCCGGGACAAAACAACATCGGGGCGGGGCCTCTTGTCTCGGATTCCCCCGGAGACCCCCCGGCGAGGGAATGGCGCGAGTCTACTATGGAGGCCCGGGGAAAGCAACGGCCGGGGGCCAGCCTCGCGCCGCGCCTACGCGGAGGCCCTGATCAGCGCCGGCAGCTCGGCCAGCGTCCTGATCCCCCGGACCGGCCCGCCGACCGCCGCGACCGCCGGCGCGGCGCGGCGCTGCGGATCGACCAGCACCGCCGCCATCCCCGCCGCCAACGCCCCCTCGGCGTCCTCCCGCAGGCTGTCGCCGACGTGCAGGGCCTCGTCCGCGTCCACCGCATGCTTGGCCATCGCCGCCCGGAAGATCTGGGGCGCGGGCTTGGCGGCCTTGGCGAAGCTGGACAACGTCACCGTGTCGAAGGCCTCGGCCAGGCCGAGGCCGCGCAGGACCGCGAACAGCCTCGTGTCGAAGTTCGAGATGATGCCCAGCTCGACGCCCTCCTCCCGCAGCGCCTTCAGCGTCTCGAGCGTGTCGGGATAGAGCTCCCAATGCTCCGGCCCCTCAAAGGCCCGGAACACCTCCTCGAAGTAGTCGTCGAACCCCTCGAACATCCCCACCCGGTAGAAGACGTTGTGCACGACGTCGAACCACCAGAGCCGCTCGCACCGCTTGATCGCCGTGGGATCGCTCACGGCGAAGACGGGCGCCGGCGCGTCGCGGAAGGCCCGCGCGAAGGCCTCCTCGACCGCGGCCAGCATCTCCGGCGTCTGTTTCACGCCGAACCGCTCCGCGTACCGGAGATAGATGCGGCCGACCGAGCCCTTCACCCGGAAGAGGGTCCCGGCGGCGTCGAAGAAGACGGTGGTGATGCGTTGGCTCATGCGCGGAGGCTCGGGGCGGGCCCGACGCGCGCCCATTCTAGCGACCCGGCCGGCGCGGCGTCAAAGCGCGGGGGCGCGCCGGCTTCCTTGACAAGGTCGGGGGCCTCTGTTAGCGTCGCCACCGACCGGCCACGGAGCTCGCCATGAGCGGGGTGCTCTTCGTCATCGATTCCAGCCCGGCGGTGCACCGTATCGTTCAGGAAGCCGCCAGGCTGGCCGACTGCGACCTCGTGGCCTTCCGTGACGGGCTCAGCGCCCTGGACGCCGCCCCGACCCTGAAGCCGGAGATGGTCCTCGCCGACTACCACATGGAGGGCGTCGGCTTCACCACCTTCTGCCAACGCCTGCGCGCCGTCGAGGGCGCGGCCGACAGTCCGGTGATCGGGTTCATTACCTTCTCGGACCAGCTCGACGAGGGCCTGCTCCGCTCCTTCGGCGTGAAGGCCCTCCTGACCAAGCCTCTCCATCCCGATCATCTGCTCCAGACGATCCGTCGCCTCCGCGACGGCTCCCCGGCGGACGCCGGACCCGACGCGGCGGCGCCGCCGCGGATCTCGCTCGCGGCCTCGTCGAGCCGGCTCGCCGGCATTCCGCTCGAACGACCGGACACGGACGGCCCGCGACCGTCCCCCGCCTCCGCCGCGGACCCGACCGTCGCCCCTCCGACCGCCCAGTCCGGGGCCGCGGCACCGGCCGCGCTCACCCGCTCCTCCTCCGCCATCGAGCGCGCCGTCCGCGACCTGACCGAGCTCCTGACCGACCTCGCCAGGGCCCAGGCCCGGGAGGCGGTCGCCGCCGCGCTCCCCGACCTCGTGGCCGCCGAGGTCCGCGCGCAACTGCCGCAGGCGATCCAGGCCGAGCTGCCCGCGATCGCCGAGGCCGCCGTGCCGAGGGGACAGGTGGAGGCATCGGCGCGGGACGCCGTGCGGCAGGCCCTGCCGGAACTCCTGAAGGAGCGGTTGAGCGAGATGGAGCCGGCGATCCGGCAGCACCTGACGGCGATCGCCCGACCCTTCGTCGAGCGGGTCGCGGAAACGGTCGCCCGCGACCTGGTGGGCCCGGCCGTGCAGCAGCACCTCGCCGGCGCGCTGCGCGAGCACGTGGGCCCGGTCGAGCAACTGGTCAAGGACGCGGTGGAGGCGGCCGTCCGGGATCAGGTCGGGCGGGCGGCCGAGGCCGGCGTGCGCGACGTGGCGCGCGAGGTGACGCGGCAGACGGCGGAGCGGATCGTGCGGGACCTGGTACCGGACCTCGCCGAGGCGGCGATCAAGGAGGAAATTCAGCGCCTCACCGCATGACGCCCCGTCAGCGCTTGACGCGCTTCGTCCGGCGCGCGCGCGCGAGCGCCTTCATCCTCTCGCGGTTCTTCCGGTGCTTGCGCCTCACCCGGCGGTCCTTCTCCCTGCCCCGTGCCATAGAGTCCGATCTCCTTGTTCGCCCGTGACGCCGCCGCGCGATGACCCCGAGACCGCTCGGTTTCCGGCGGGAATGCGGCGCGAGATATAGCACATCGGCCGCGGCCCCGACAAGCGGCGCGACGCGCGCAAACGCCCCGCCGGGCGCGGTCTCCCCCGCGCCGGTCGCCTTGCGAGCCTCCGGACCGCGTGCTAAGATGCGCCACCCCTGTCGATGCGACCATGCCGCTTCGCCAACTCGAGAAGACCTATGACCCCAGGCAGGTCGAGGAACGCTGGTACCGGTTCTGGACCGAGCGGGGGTATTTCCACGCCAAGCTCGACCATCCGGGCGAACCCTACACCATCGTCATCCCCCCACCGAACGTCACGGGCGTCCTCCACATCGGGCACGCGCTCAACAACAGCCTCCAGGACATCCTGATCCGCTGGCGGCGGATGCAGGGCCGCAACGCGCTCTGGCTGCCCGGCATGGACCACGCGGGGATCGCCACCCAGAACGTCGTCGAGCGCCAGGTCCTGGCGGAAGGCACGACGCGCGAGGCCCTGGGCCGGGAGCGGTTCATCGAGCGCGTCTGGGCCTGGAAGGCCCAGTCCGGCGGGACGATCATCCAGCAGTTGAAGCGGCTCGGCGCCTCCTGCGACTGGGACCGCCTGCGCTTCACGATGGACGAGGGCCTGTCCCGCGCCGTCCGCGAGGTCTTCGTCCGGCTGCACGAGGACGGGCTCATGTACCGCGGGGAGCGGCTGATCAACTGGTGCCCGCATTGCCTGACCGCCCTCTCCGACATCGAGGTCGAGCACGCGGACCACACCGGCGAGCTCTACCACGTCCGCTATCCGGTCGAGGGCGAGCCGTCGCGCGCGCTGACCGTCGCGACGACCAGGCCCGAGACGCTGCTCGGCGACACGGCGGTGGCCGTGCATCCGGAGGACCCGCGCTACCGGGACCTGATCGGTCGGCGCGTCCGCCTCCCCCTCACCGGACGCAGCGTCCCGATCGTCGGCGACCCCATCCTGGTGGACCGCGAGTTCGGCACCGGCGCGGTTAAGATCACGCCGGCGCACGACTTCAACGACTTCGAGGCGGGCGAGCGGCACGGCCTGAATCGGATTGCCCTCCTTGACGAAAAGGCCTGTTTTTCCCCACTAGGCCTCTACGATGCTGACGTTGAGGACTCCGTGCGGGAACGTCTGGCCGGGCAACCGGTCCACAAGGCGCGTGCGATCGTGGCCGACCTCCTCAAGAAGCGCGGGCTCCTCGAGAAGGTCGAGCCCCACAAGATGGCGCTCGGGAAATGCTATCGCTGCAAGACAGTGGTCGAGCCCTACCTGTCCCCCCAGTGGTTCGTCAAGGTCACGCCGCTGGCCGAGCCGGCGATCCGGGCGGTGGAGGACGGGCGCATCCGCATCGTCCCCGAGAGCTGGAAGAACAATTACCTGGGCTGGATGCGGGACATCAAGGACTGGTGCGTCTCCCGCCAGATCTGGTGGGGCCACCAGATTCCGGCCTGGTACTGCACACGATGCAACCGTGACCACATCGGCAGGACCGCGCACGCGGCTATGGCGTCCGGGGAGGGAGGACAACTTCCTGAACCAACATCACAGTCGTTCTACATCACGACACAAGCAAAGCCAATCGTGTCCAGGTCGGAACCCAAAACCTGCCCGACCTGCGGCGGCGCCGACTTCCTCCAAGACCCCGACGTGCTCGACACCTGGTTCTCCTCCGCCCTGTGGCCCTTCTCGACGCTGGGCTGGCCGGACGAAACGGAGGACCTCAAGACCTTCTATCCGACTTCGACGCTGGTCACGGGCCTGGACATCCTCTTCTTCTGGGTCGCGCGGATGATCATGATGGGGCTCAAGTTCACGGGCCGGGCGCCCTTCCACGACGTCTACATCCACGCCCTCGTCCGCGACGCGGAGGGGGAGAAGATGAGCAAGTCGAAGGGCAACGTCGTGGACCCGCTGGAGGTCATGGAGCGCTACGGGACCGACGCCCTGCGCTTCACGCTCGCCTCCCTGTCCACGCCCGGCCGCGATGTCAAGCTGGTCCGGGAGGTCAAGAAGGAGTTGGAGGGCGGCTGGCGCGCGCCGCAGATCGAGGGCTCGCGCAACTTCGCCAACAAGCTCTGGAACGCGGCCCGCTTCATCCTGATGCATCTGGAGGGGCCGGCGGAGGCGGCGCCCCCGGTGCAGCGGCCCTTCCCCGACCGCTGGATCCTGAGCCGGCTGAACCGGGCGATCCGCGAGACCGGCGCGGCGCTGGAGGCCTACCGCTTCGACCAGGCGGCGAGCACGCTCTATCAATTCATCTGGCACGAGTACTGCGACTGGTACCTGGAGATGATCAAGCCCGCCCTGAGCAGGGGCGACGGGCCTGTCCTGAACAAGGCCGAGGGCGCGGCGGCCTCCGACTCCTTGGAGGCGCGATGCGCGCGGCGGACCCTGCTGGAGTCCTTCGAGACGATCCAGCGCCTGCTGCATCCCTTCATGCCCTTCATCACCGAGGAGATCTGGCAGAGCCTCCCCCACGAGGGCCAAACCCTGATGCTCGCGCCTTACCCGACGCCGGTCGCCGACTGGGAGGCACCGGAGGCGGAGGGCGCATTCGCGCTCCTGGAGCGGGTCGTGACGACCGCCCGCATGGGCCGCGCCCTGCTGGGCTACCCGCCCGGCACGCCCATGGCCTTCTTCGCCGCGGCGTCGGAAGCAAGCCGCCGCTCGATGCTCGCCGATCTGGAAGCCCACCTTGGGCCCCTGAGCCGCGGGACCTTCACGATCGCCCCCGTGGGTGACTGGCCGCCGTCGGACCTCCTCCGGCTCGCGGTCGAGGACCTGACCGTCGGCGTGGTGGTCGAGGGCGACGTGGACCTCGGCAAGGCGCTCGCCCCGCTCGCCAAACAGCAGGCCGACAACGGCAAGGAGCTGACGCGCCTTGAGGGGAAGCTCGCGAGCCGCGAGTTCACGGACAAGGCCCCGCCCGAGGTTGTGGCCGAGCACCAGGCGCGGGTGCGCGCGATCCGCGCCGAGCAGGCGATCCTCGCGAGCAGCGAGGCGCAGCTCCGGGCGATGATCGAGGCGAGACGTCGGTGACGCAGCCCCCCCGAGCACAGATCGTCGCCGCAGTGCGGGCCGCGCTCGACGAGGACCTCGCCCTGGGCGATGCGACCACCGAGGCCCTCATCCCGGAGGCCGTGGCGGCCCGCGGGACGATCGTCGCGCGGCATCCCATGATCCTCGCCGGCGTGGCCGTAGCGCGTGAGGTCTTCGCCCAGGTGGACGAGTCCCTCCGCATGGTCCGCGCGCTCCGCGACGGCGCCGCGGTCCCGGCCGGCCGCACCGTGCTCGTGGTGGAAGGCGACGCGCGGTCCATCCTGGCGGCGGAGCGGGTCGCGTTGAACTTCCTCCAGCGCCTCTCCGGCATCGCGACCCTGACCAAACGATTCCACGAGGCGATCCGCGCCCACCCGACCCGCATCCTCGACACGCGCAAGACGACGCCGGGGCTGCGGGCGCTGGAGAAGTGGGCGGTCCGGCTCGGGGGCGGTCTGAGCCATCGCCGCTCGCTCGGCGACGGCCTCCTCATCAAGGACAACCACCTGGCCGTCCTGCGGGCCCGGGGCGTCGGCTTGGCGCAGGCCTGTCGGCTCGCACGCGAGCGCGGCCCCCACGGGCTCCGGGTGGCAGTCGAGGTCCAGTCGCTGGCAGAGGTGAAGGAGGCGCTCACGGGCGGCGCCGACGTGATCCTGCTGGACAACCTGACGCCGGCCCAGGTCCGGACCGCTGTGGCCCGGATCAAGGGCCGGGCGCTGGTGGAGGTGTCCGGCGGCCTCACGCTGGCCCTCGCGCCGGCCATGGCGGCGGCGGGGGCCGACTACCTCTCGATCGGCGCGCTGACGCATTCGGCCCCGGCGGCGAACCTGAGCCTGGACCTGGTCGCGCTGCGCGGCCGGTGGACCGGCGGGCGGTGATCCCATGACCCGTTCGACCGGCGAAGGGGCCATGACCGTGCCGGCGATCCAGATGCGGCTCCGGACCAGGGCCTTCGGCCGGAGACTTCATCTCTTGGATGAGGTCGGATCCACCAACGAGCAGGCCCTCGCGCTCCTCCAACAGGGCGAGCCGGACGGGACGACGGTCGTCGCCGACCGTCAGACGGCGGGACGGGGACGGCAGGGGCGCTCCTGGCATTCCCCGCCGGGGCGGAACCTGTACTTCTCGGTCATCCTGCGCCGCCGCGTGGCGCGGCGGCAGCTTGCATCCTGGCTTCCCTGGGTTCCCCTCGTGTCGGCCCTGGCGGTGGCGCGCGCGGTGGAGGCCGGGACCGGCCTGCGCCCGAGCCTCAAGTGGCCCAACGACCTCCTCCTGGGCGCCCGCAAGGTCGGCGGGCTGCTCTGCGAGAGCGGGGCCCTGTCTTCGGAGGAGCCGGCGGTGGTCGTCGGGGTCGGCCTGAACGTCAACCAGCCGGCCGACGCCTTTCCGGCGGAGCTCAGGGACATCGCCACGTCCCTTGCCGTCGAGGCGGGGCAGAGCTTCGACCGGGCGACGCTCCTCGCGGCCCTGCTGAACGAACTCGAGCCGACGCAGGACCGCCTGCTCGGTCCGGAATCTCGGTCGGTCCGGGACGAGTACCGGACCCGCTGTGCAACGCTCGGACGCCTGGTCCAAGTCACCCTCGCCGGCGGCGAGAGCCTGGTCGGATCGGCGGAGGCGCTCGGCGACGACGGCGCGCTCGTGGTCAGACCCGAGGGCGGGGAGGCCGTCGAGGTCCGGGCGGCCGACATCACCCATCTGCGGTGACTCCCATGCTGCTCGCGATCGACATCGGGAACTCGCAGGTGGTCGTCGGCGTCTTTGAGGGGCGAACCCTCCGGGCCCACTGGCGGCTGGCCACGGACCAGTCGAAGACGACGGAGGAGTACGGCGTGCTGTTGTTGAGCCTGCTCCGGATGGCGGACCTGTCGCCCGCCGCGATCACCGGCGCGATCCTCTCCAGCGTCGTCCCGCCGTTGACGCCCACGTTTCAGGCCCTCACGGAAACCTACTTCCGGCGCCCGCCGTTGCTCGTGAGCCCGGAGCTGGACACGGGCCTGACCCTCGCCTATCCCAACCCGCGGGAACTCGGAAGCGACCGGATCGTCAACGCAGCCGCGGCCTACGACTGTTACAAGACCGCTTTGATCATCGTGGACTTCGGCACCGCCACCACCTTCTGCGCCGTCACACAGGCCGGCGAATACCTTGGCGGAGCCATCGCGCCGGGGCTCGCCGTCGCCGCGGAAGCCCTGACGGCGCGCACCGCCAAGCTTCCGAAGGTCAACCTGGTCCGGCCCAAGACCGTCATCGGCCAGGACACGACCGGCAGCATCCAGTCCGGCCTGATCTTCGGCTACACCGGCCTCGTGGACGAGCTCGTCACCCGCATGCAACGGGAGCTCGGCCAGCCGGGCAAGGTCGTCGCGACCGGAGGGCTGGCCTCGATCATCGCCCCCGAGTCCCGCACGATCCAGGAAGTGCGGCCTTTCCTCACGCTCGAGGGCTTGGAGCTGCTGTACCGACGCACCAGCGGGAACGAGTAACGCCGTCCTTTCGCGCCTTCTTGCGAGCAACCCGCGGGGGAAAAAGAATAATCTTCTCCCGCGGTTGACTTCGAAACCCCTGTGGCTATCTCCACCGCACCATAGGTGCGCCGGATGGCGGAACACGAAGAGAGCCCCAATACATTCAGCGAGTTGGAGCAGGATGCCGGCGCCCCTCGGGACGAGGAGCCGGGCGTCGGTTCTCCTGGTCAGACGGAAACCGCACGCCAGTCCTCGACGACGCCGCATGCGGAACTGCAGGGTCTGCAGGACCGGTATCTCCGCTTGGCCGCCGAATTCGAGAACTATAAGCGGCTCAGCCAGCGGGACCAGCGGGAGCAGGCGCGCTTCGCCAACGAAACCCTGCTCAGAGAGTTGCTCCCGACCGTGGACAATCTGGAGCGGGCGCTGGCCTGCGCGAAGGACGGCAAGGGCACCGACGGGCTCGTTCAGGGGGTCGAGCTGACGCTCAAACAGCTCGTGGAGACCCTGGCCAAGTTCGGCGTCACCGCGGTGGCGGGGCCGGGCCAGCCGTTCGACCCCGCCTGCCACCAGGCCGTGGCGCGCCTGGAATCCGAGACCGCGCCGGAGAACACGGTGGTCGAGGTGTACCAGAAGGGGTACTTCCTGCACGATCGGCTCTTGAGGGCCGCGATGGTCGCCGTCGCCGCCCCGCCGAGCGGCGACAGGGAGTCCTGATCGGACGACGCAAGGGGCGGAGCGAACGCGGAGCACAGGGATAAGGGAAGGAGTCATCCTATGGGCAAGGTCATCGGGATCGATCTGGGCACGACCAATTCCTGCGTCGCCATCATGAGCGGCGGCGACCCCGTCGTCATCGCCAACGCCGAGGGCAGCCGGACGACCCCGTCGGTCGTCGCCATCACGGACAAGGGCGAGCGGCTCATCGGACAGATCGCCAAGCGGCAAGCCATCACGAACCCAGAGCACACCATCTTCTCGGTCAAACGGCTGATGGGCCGCAAGTACAACTCGCGCGAAGTCCAGCAGGCGATGAAGCGGCTGCCCTACAAGGTCGTGCCGGCCGACAACGGCGACGCGCACGTCGAGATCCGCGGCAAGCGCTACAGCCCGCCGGAAGTCTCTGCGATGATCCTCCAGAAGATGAAGCAGACCGCCGAGGACTACCTCGGCGAGAAGGTCACGGAAGCCGTCATCACCGTGCCCGCCTACTTCGACGACAGCCAGCGCCAGGCGACGAAGGACGCGGGGCAGATCGCCGGCCTGACCGTGCTGCGCATCATCAACGAGCCGACCGCCGCCTCCCTCGCCTACGGGCTCGACAAGAAGAAGGACGAGCGAATCGCGGTCTACGACCTCGGCGGCGGCACCTTCGACATCTCGATCCTGGAGATCGGCGAGGGCGTCTTCGAGGTCAAGTCCACCAACGGCGACACCTACCTCGGCGGCGACGACTTCGACCAGCGGATCATGGACTGGCTGGTGGACGAGTTCAAGAAGGACCAGGGCATCGACCTCCGCAACGACCGGATGGCGCTGCAGCGCCTGAAGGAGGCGGCCGAGCGCGCCAAGATCGAACTGTCTTCCTCGCAGGAGACGGAGATCAACCTCCCCTTCATCACCGCGGACCAGTCCGGCCCCAAGCACCTGCTGATGAAGCTCACGCGCGCCAAACTGGAGCAGCTCGTGGACGACCTGATCCAGCGCACGATCGAGCCCTGCAAGAAGGCGCTGGCCGACGCGGGCGTCACCGCGCGCGACATCGACGAGGTCGTGCTGGTGGGCGGGATGACCCGGATGCCCAAGGTCATCGAGACCGTCAAGAGCTTCTTCGGCAAGGAGCCGCACCGGGGCGTGAACCCCGACGAGGTGGTGGCGATCGGCGCCGGCATCCAGGGCGGCGTGCTCAAGGGCGAGGTGAAGGACGTGCTGCTCCTGGACGTCACGCCGCTCTCGCTGGGCATCGAGACGCTCGGCGGCGTGTTCACGCGGCTGATCGAGCGCAACACCACGATCCCGACGAAGAAGAGCCAGATCTTCTCCACCGCCTCCGACAACCAGACCGCGGTGACGATCCGCGTCTTCCAGGGCGAGCGGGAGATGGCGAACGACAACAAGCTGCTCGGCCAGTTCGACCTGGTCGGCATCCCCCCGGCGCCGCGCGGCGTGCCGCAGATCGAGGTGACCTTCGACATCGACGCCAACGGGATCGTGCACGTCCAGGCGAAGGACCTCGCGACGCAGAAGGAGCAGTCGATCCGGATCACCGCCTCCAGCGGACTGTCCAAGGACGAGGTCGAGAAGCTCGTGCGCGACGCCCAGGCCCACGCGGACGAAGACAAGAAGCGCCGCCGCCTCGCGGAGGCGCGCAACCAGGCCGATTCGCTCATCTACCAGACGGAGAAGAACCTGACCGAGCACGGGGACAAGGTGGGCGAGGACGACCGGAACAAGATCAAGGACGCCATCACCGCGCTGAGGAAGGCGATGGAGGGCGACGACCCCGCCGCGATCGAGTCGGCCGTGCAGTCCCTCACGACCGCCCAGCACAAGCTGGCGGAGGAGATGTACAAGAAGACCGCGGGCGCCGCGTCGTCGGCCCAGGACACCGGCCCCGGCGGCAACGGCGGCGGGTCGGCCAAGACCGACGAAAAGGTCGTCGACGCGGAATTCGAGGAAGTGGACAAGGACAAGAAGTAATCGAACAAGCCGTCAGTCGTCGGCCATCAGCGTTCAGCGGGACGGCGCCGAGCCGACTCGGCCCGGCGTTTCTGCTTCTCCGGAAGCCGACGGCTGAGGGCTGAGCGATGAGGACTGCCGGCCATGGCTCCCGTGGCAAAGCGCGACTACTACGACATCCTGGGCTTGGACCGCGCCGCGTCGGACGAGGACGTCAAGAAGGCGTTCCGCAAGCTCGCCCGCCAGTACCACCCCGACCTACAGAGCAACGACCAGCAGAAGAAAGCCGCCGAGGAGAAGTTCAAGGAGATCAACGAGGCCTACGAGGTCCTGAGCGACCCCGAGAAGCGGAAGCGCTACGACATGTTCGGCCATGCCGGCGAGCAGCAGGGCTTCGGCGGCTTCGACTTCGGCCAGGGCGGCTTCGGCGACATCTTCAACGACATCTTCGAGGATTTCTTCGGCTCCGGCGGCCGCGGCCGTCCGCGGGCCGAGCGCGGGTCGGACCTTCAGTACAACCTGGAGCTCTCCTTCGAAGAGGCCGTCACGGGCAAGGAGGCCAAGCTCAAGATCCCGCGGTGGGAGCACTGCCAGGACTGCCAGGGCACCGGCGCCCGGTCGCCGGCCTCGCTGAAGGTCTGCCCGAGCTGCAAGGGCGCGGGGCAGCTCCGGTTCCAGCAGGGCTTCTTCAGCGTGAGCCGGCCGTGCAACCATTGCGACGGCGCGGGCCAGATCGTCACCGAGCCCTGCCAGACGTGCCGCGGGCGGAAGCGCGTCTACCGCGAGCGCACCCTCGCCGTGAACATTCCGGCCGGCATCGAGTCCGGCATGCGCCTGCGCCTCGCCAACGAGGGCGAGCACGGGGTCAACGGCGGCCCGCCCGGCGACCTGTACGTGGCCGTCACGGTCAAGCCCCACCCCCTCTTCAGTCGCAAGGGCACGGACCTCCTGTGCGACATCCCGATCAGCTTCGTCACCGCGGCGCTCGGCGGCAAGGTGGAGGTGCCGACGCTGACGGGCTCCACCATCGTCAAGATTCCGCCCGGCACGCAGCACGACAAGGTCCTGCGGCTCAAGGGCCAGGGCGTGCCCAGCCTGCGCGGGCAGCAGCCCGGCGATCAACTCCTTCGGATCAAAGTACAGATCCCGACCAAGCTCACGGCCAGGCAGAAGG
Source organism: Candidatus Nitrospira neuquenensis (assembly GCF_979578155.1). Lineage (NCBI taxonomy): Bacteria > Pseudomonadati > Nitrospirota > Nitrospiria > Nitrospirales > Nitrospiraceae > Nitrospira > Candidatus Nitrospira neuquenensis. The sequence goes on from NZ_CEFZDU010000034.1 coordinate 16,613, forward strand.
ACCTGCTCGCGCAGTTCGCCAAGGAGAGCGGGATCGCCACCGACGCCGAGGGCGAGGGGTTCTTCGAGAAGATGAAGAGCCTCTTCGATTGACCCCGGGGACGTGACGCGTGACGCCCCTCTCGTTCGACGCGTCACGCTTCACGAACGACGCCGCGCCCGCCCCTCGTCCACGATGCCGGTGTTCTTCATCCAGTCCAGCCAGGCCCGGGACGGCGTGGTACGCCTGACCGGCCCCCTCCTGTCGCATCTGCGCGACAGCCTCAGAACGGCCGTCGGGGAGGAGATCCGGCTGGCCGACGAGCACCGCCGCCGGTATCGGGTCCGCGTGACCGCGCTGGACCGTCTCGCGCTGACGGGCGTGGTGCTGGAGATGGAAGAGGGGACGGCCCCGCGCGTCCCCGCCCTCATCGTGGGGCAGTGCCTGCTCAAGGGCGAGCGGATGGACTGGGTCGTGCAGAAGGCGACCGAGCTGGGCGCCGCCGCGCTCGTGCCGCTGGTGTCCGAGCGCAGCGTCGTCAGGCCCAGAGCCGGCCGGATGGACCACCAGCGGGATCGCTGGCAGCGGATCGCCCATGAAGCGGCGCAACAAAGCGAGCGATGGGACCTACCGGAGATCGCCGCGCCGCTGGAAGCGAGCCAGTTCTTCGCCCGGAAGCCCCGGCCCGAGCTGGCCCTGATCCTCAGCGAGCGCGGTCCCGGCGACCCCCTGTCCGCCCTCGTTCTGCCGGAGAGCCCGCAAGCCCGGATCGCGTTGGCCGTCGGTCCCGAGGGGGGCTGGGCGGCTCAGGAGCTGCGGGAGGCCATCGCGGCCGGTTTCCATCCGGTGACGCTCGGCCCGCAGATCCTCCGGGCCGAAACGGCGACGCTCGCCGCGCTGGTCGTCATCCGGAGCCGGCTGGGAGAGCTGGGGTGAGTAGAGCGCGCGGAATTGAGGAGTGCGGGATCGAGGAGGGTCCCCCCGCACGGGCCCACGCCTTCAATCCTCAATCTTCAATCACCCAATGACTCAATTCCCCGTGATGTGGAGAATCGTCCCCCCCTCGCCGCTGGCCCATCCGTGGAGGGGACCGACGAAGGAGAGCCCGAAAAGGGATACCTTGGCGCCGTTTTCCACCGGCATCCAGCTGAAGCCGGCGTCGGTCGTCCGGTAGATCGCCCCGCGCTCCCCGACGATCCAGCCGGTCTTGGGGTCCGTGAACCGGACGCGGATCAGGTCGAACGGCTTCACGCAGCCGCGGGTGCAGGGCAGGGTTCGATCCACCCAGGTCGCCCCGCCGTCGAGGGTCTGAAACATCGCGCCGGCGTTCCCGACGGCCCAGGCGTTCGACGCGTCGGCGAAGACGATGTCGAAGAACGTCGCGGCGCTCTGGCCGGTGTCCCGCTGGGCCCAGGTCTTCCCGCCGTCTTCCGTCACCAGGATCGTGCCGAGCGCGCCGACCGCGCCCCCGCGCCGTTCATCCGCAAAGTGGACGCCGTACAGCGCCGCATTCGAGCCGCTCGCTTGGTCTTCCCAGTGGAGGCCGCCGTCCGCAGTGTACAGGATCAGTCCGTTGGCGCCGACTGCCCAGCCGACCGAGGGGTTCAGGAAGAACAGGCCGTAGAGCGTGGCCTGGACCCCGCTGGCCTGCCGGGTCCACTTCTCCCCGCCGTCCGCGCTGTGAAGGATCGTGCCGTTGGCGCCGGTCGCCCAGCCATTTCGCTGGTCGGCGAAGAACACGGCAGTCAGCAGCACGCCGGTGCCGCTCGGGACGACGCGCCACCGCCGGCCGCCGTCCGTGGTCCTGAGAATCGTGCCGCCCGCCCCCACGGCCACGCCAGCCTTGCCGTCGCGGAAGTGGATGCCCATGAGGGACAGGGCCGTGCCGCTCTTCTGGGCGACCGTGACCGGCCCACCCGCCGACACGACACCGGCCGGAAGGCCGACCGTCAGGCAGACACACAGGGCCGTGAGCCGCAGGGCGCGCATGGGATCAGTCCCGACCCGGCTGCTTGTCGCTGAAATAGCCCTGATCCGGGAGGCCCTTGGGAATGATGGTGAACTGGCCGGCCTCGACCGTGACCCACTTCTTCGGCGTGCAGCATCCGCCGTCCGGGAGAAGGTCCCAGGAGCCGCGCCGCACGACCAACGGGCCGGTCAACGGATCGGCCAGGAAGCCTTGCTTCGTCCCGAAACCGAACGCGTGGCGGTGGGGCACCCGGACCTTGATCTCCGTGTCGGTCCACGAGAGGACCAACCCCGCGATGCCGTTGAAGAGGACCTCGCTGCGCGACACGTTCTCGCCGAGCTCGACCATCAAGTTGTCGTGCGCGTTCTCGTTCAGGCCCGGCTGGGTCGCCTCCATCGTCTTGAGGAAGTTGCCGAAGCCGGAGCCCGTGATCGTCACCACTTCGTCGAGGCCCGCGGACGTCGGACTGTAGGACTCCACCCGCGGCGTGACGAGCGTGAAGGTCCCCGCCTCCACCCGGACCACGCCGCGCTCCGCGCAGCAGGAGCCGTCCGGGTTCGGCACGGTCGCCCCCCGCTTGACGATCACCGGCCCCCCCTTGGTGCTGTAGGGCACCCAGACGTCGATCTTGTCGTCGTGCCACCGATAGACGATCGCCGGCACGCCGCCGATCTCCACCCCGTTCTCGCCCTTGTCGAAGTCGAGGAACGCGAAGGGCGTCGAGCCGCTCTCGGAGAAGAAGCCGAAATGCTCGCCGGTGATACGGACGAGGCTGCCGATGGGGGCATGGTCCGGGGAGAGGCCGGTGACCCTGGACACCGTCACCGTGAAGCTGCCGAGCATCCGCTCCACCTTCCCCCGCTTCAGGATCAGCGGGCCGCTGACGGCGTTCAGCGGGACGTGGACTACGATGAGCTTGTCCGACCACTGCGCCACGGTGGCCGGCCGGCCGCCGAACAGCACCGCGTCGTCCGGCGCCTTGTTCGTCCCGAACCCGCGGCCGAACAGGACGACCTTCGTCCCCACCGGACCGGACACCGGGTCCACCCGGATCGTTGGCATGACGGTCAACGGCGCCGCGTTGCTCACCGTATAGGCGACCGGCGCGCAGCAAGAGCCGTCGGGCAGCGGGTCGTAAGAGGCGAGCCGGACCACGACGTCGCCGGTCTCCGCGTTGGCCGGCACCTCCGCCTCGATCTTGGTGTCGCGCCACTTGCGGACCTTGGCCGGCACGCCGGCGATCAACACGTCGTTGACGCCGAACATCGAGTTCGGGTCCTTGGAGCCGGCCGTGTTGCCGAAATGCTCCCCCGTGATCTGGATCACGGCGCCGGGCTCGATCTCCGCGGGCGAGACCGCCTGCACGACCGGCTTGGTGACGGTGAAGGCACCGGCCCGGATCTTCTTCCTGTCCCGCACGACCTCGACGGGTCCGCTCGTCGCGCGCAGGGGCACCCGGACCTCGATCAGCTCCGGCTCCCACCGCTGGACCAGCGCGGGCACGCCGTTGAACAGGACGCGGTTGGCCTTGGTGGACTTGAAGGCGCCGAAGCCCTTGCCGGTGATGACCACGGCGGCGCCGGGCGAGGCGGCCTCGGGCGACAGGGCGGCCGCGGCCCAGGCCCGCGCGGCGGAACCGGCCATGGCCAGGAGCAGGACGGCGGACGCAACGATCAGACGTGGAACGCTCGGGTATCTCATGGCATTGATCGTAATCCGATCCTCCTGGCGCCGGTGACGCTCCCCGCACGCCAGAGGGAGGAAGGCCGGGACGGAGGCTCGTCGGAATTGAAGGTTGAGGCACTATAACAATCGCGGAAAATTCATGTCAAGCAAGGTGGACACGCTCACGGTCTCGTCGCGAGCGCCGCCGCGGCCGCCGCCCGGACCTCGCCGGCCTGGTCGGGACCGGCGGCCCGCTCCAGGGCCGCGCGGGCCATCGGCCCGGGGATCACGCGCAGCGCCTCGACCGCGGCCAACCGCAGTCGCCGCTCCTTGTGCCGCACCAGCCGCTCCAGCGCGGGCACCGCCCGCGGCTCCTGCAGCCGGCCGAGCTCGCGGATCGTGTTCTCCTGCGCCTGGCTGAGATAGACGACCTCGGTCGGCGCCATCGAATGGCCGTCCTGCGGATGGTCGAGCTTGGAGGAGTCGAAGTCGTTCAGGCGCTCCAAGCCCTGCACGAGGGCGCCCGTCCGGTCCAAGCGGGAGAGGACGCGCCCGCGCACCAGGTCGCCGATGAGGTACAGGTAGGGGTTGGCCTCGAGCCGGGCCAGCGACTCCAGGTAGGGCGGGGTCGCCGTCTCCTCCGAGGGCGCGGGCTCGCGGATCGTGTAGTCGAGCAGCGGCCCGAGCGTCTCGTGCTCCAGCAGGACCCGGCAGGAAAAATCGGTCCCGTAGTGGTCGATCCCGTACTCCCGGCCCCGCTCCTCGCGGTAGTCCAGCACCAGCGTCAACTCGTGCGGCTCCGTCCGCTCGCGCACGGTCGCGAGGCCGGCGGCGGTCAGCTTCCGCCGCACCGTGGCCTCCACGTCGAAGAGGGTGCGGCCGCGCGGCATCCAGGTGCTCACGCGCACGTCGAGATAGATGCGCAGCGGGCCCGCGAGCACCCGCGCGTCGGCCTCCGTGAGCGGCCGATCGGCCGGTCCCCCCGCCAGTGCGGGGGCCCAGAGCAGCACCACCGCCGCGAAGGCCAGCGCCCTGCCCGCCGCCCGCCCCTTTTCCGTCGTCCGCGCGTCCATCCGCGTCATCCGACCTGCAGGATCAGCTCCAGCTCCACCGGCGCGTTAAGCGGCAGCTCGGCCGCGCCCACCGCCACGCGGGCGTGCCGGCCCGCCTCCCCGAAGAGCTGCACCAGGAGGTCGGAGGCCCCGTTGACCACGGCCGGCTGCTGCACGAACCCCTCGGCGGAGGCGACGTAGCCCACCAGGCGCACCACCCGGCGGACCCCGTCCAGCGACCCCAGCTCGCCCCGCACGATGGCCAGCGCGTTGAGCAGGGCGATCCGCGCCGCCTCGTAGCCCCGCTCCACGCTCACCATGCCGCCGAGCTTGCCCTCGACGGCCAGCTTCCCCTCGCGGAAGGGCAGCACCCCGCTCAGGAACAGCAGGTCGCCCGCCCGCACGGCAGGGATGTAGGTCGCGACCGGCTTGGGTGGCGCCGGGAGCTCGACGCCGAGCTGCCGCAGTTTCTCCTCGAAAGACATGGCGCTCTCACCCCGACACGAAGGCGTCCAGAAAGCTCTCGCCCCAGGCCAGCCGGCCCCCGCCCAGGGCGTCGGACACCGTCCGGCCGAGGTCCGCGAAGGTCGGCCTCGTCCCCAGGTTCACGCCCCGCGTGAGCCGCGGCCCCCAGGCCAGGAGCGGCACGTATTCCCGCGTATGGTCCGTGCCCGGCGTCGTCGGGTCGTTGCCGTGGTCGGCGGTGAGCAGGAGGAGGTCGCCGGGCCGCAGCCCCTTGAGCAGCGCGCCGAGCCGCTCGTCGAACGCCTCCAGCGCCCGCGCGTAGCCGAGGGCGTCGTTTCGGTGCCCGTAGAGCATGTCGAAGTCCACGAGGTTCGCGAAGATCAGCCCGCGCGGGACGGTCGCGAGCGCCCGCAGGACTTCGTCCATGACCGTCCCGTTGTTCCCCGCATGCAGGGCGCGGCTCACGCCCCGGCCGTTGAACAGGTCATGGATTTTCCCGATCGCGACCACCGGCTGGCCCGAGGCCTGCAGCAGGTCGAGCAGCGTCCGCCCGGGCGGGTCGAGGGAGAAGTCCTTCCGTCCCTCCGTCCGGACGAAGGCCCCGGGCTCGCCCGTGAAGGGCCGGGCGATGACCCTCGCCACCTGATGGGGCGGCGCGAGCAGCCGCCGGGCCGCGCGGCACCAGCGGTACAGCTCCGCAGGCGGCACGATCCGCTCGTGCGCCGCGACCTGAAACACGCTGTCGGCGCTCGTGTAGACGATCGGGCGGCCGGTGCGGAGATGCTCTTCGCCGAGCGCCGCGATGATCGCCGTGCCCGAGGCCGGTCGGTTGCCCAGGACCCGCCGGCCGATCGCCTCCTCAAACGGCCGGATGATCTCGTCCGGGAACCCCTGCGGGTAGGTGGGGAAGGGCTTCTCCACGACCTGGCCCGCGAGCTCCCAGTGGCCGGTGGTCGTGTCCTTGCCCTTGGACCGCTCGGCCATCCGGCCGAAGCAGCCGTCCGGGTCCCCGACCCGCCGGACGCCCGCGAAATCCCCGACGTGGCCGAGCCCCAGCGATTCGAGGTGGGGGAGCCGGAGCCCGCCCGCGGCCTGCGCCACGTGCGCCAGGGTGTTGCAGCCGGCGTCGCCGTACTCCGCCGCGTCGGGCGCCTCGCCGACGCCGACGCCGTCGAGCACGAGGAGGAAGACGCGCGTGATCATCAGCCGCCCTCCCCTTCCACGCCCCGGACCCGCTCCGCCACCTGCGCGAGGAGCTGCTCGTTGGCGACCACCTCGTAGAAGAGGCCCGAGGTGGGCTCGCCGAAGAGCGGATGCGCCCGGTCGAACGCGCGGATGCGTCCCTCGCGTACGACCACCCGGTGCATCCCGCCCTTGAGGTCCGGGAAGCGGCCGGTGTACACGGCGAGCGGCGTCCGGTCGCCCGGCACGTCCAGCTCCAGCCGCCGCAGCGTGATCTCGGTCTTGAGCTTCGCGAAGCCGGCGTCGTCCAGCAGGATGCCGTTGAGATTGTACAGGAGGTGGACCTCCCCCTTCTCGCCGCGCAGCGGGTCGCCCTCGGGAATCTCATACACGTCCACGTTGGTCAGGGCCAGGGCGGGGTGCCGGCGCTGTCCCCGTTCCTTGCGCAGCATCCAGGAGCAGGAGGACAGCCGGTCCGCCTTGCCGATCGCCGGCGAGATCATGATCTGTGCGTTGCCGTCGTACAGAAAAGTGGGCGGTTCGTCGTTGAACACCAGCCCGATCCCCAATTCCAGCTCGGGCAGGCCGTCCTTGCGGCAGACCGCGTTCTGCGCCTGCACCATCCCCAGCAGCCGCTTGGCCAGCCCGCAGGCGCGCGCCACGCTGAACTGGTGCTCGAGGGTTTCCCGATGTTCGATGATGCTGAGGATCACCGCGTCCCCCTCGATGAAGACCTTGCTCGCCCCGTAGGTCTCCAGCAGGTCGTTCAGCGGCGTGAAGAAGTTCAGGCTGAAGTGCGAGGCCGGGTTCAGCCCGCGCTTGCGCAGCTCGGCGACCATCGTCGTGGAGCCGCGGACGTCCGCCTTGAGGATGACGTGGTTGAGGACCGTCTGGCCGGACGTCTCCTCCTCGGCGGCGGCCAGGAACTCGTAGAGGGTGTTGTTGGTCCGGGAGAGACGGATGTGCCGGGGATCTTCCTGGAGCGCGATGCGGTTCATCAGGTGATGGGCCTGGTGGTAGGAGCTCAAGTCGCGCCGGAAGCTCAAAAAATCCGTCAGGAACCGGACCAGGGTCGCCCGCCGATGCCGCCGCCCCGGCAAGGCCGCGCGGCGCGCCGCGGCGAGCAGCGGCTCCACCGGCAGGGGTCGCTTGCCCTTGGGCTTCTCCTGGAGCTTGAAGCGCAGCTCCTTCTTGCCCACGAGCCCGCTGATCGCCTGGTGGAGCTGCTGGGGCGTGAAGCTCGCGGCGTAGTCCCGGTAGAGGGGGACCATCTCGTAGGAGGCCATGACCGCGGCCAGCCACTTCCGCTCCCGGAAGCGCCGCTCCAGGACCATGCACATCCGGCGCTGAAAGGTGGTCTGCTCGCGGAGGCGGGCCGCTCCCTGCCGATCCCCCTCCTGCTCGGCCTTGTCCGCCAGCTCCGTGTAGAGGTCCACGTTGAACAGGATGTCCGCGTTGGCCGGGACGTCGATCCACGCCGCCTCGGCCCGGATGTATTCCGCGCGCACGCGGTCGAGCTCGGCCTCGGCCGCCGCGACCTTCGCCTCCCACTCGGCCCACCGCTGGTCGGCCCCGGCCTTCCCGCCGCCCCCCTTCTGGCGCTTGCCCCTGGCCCGATCCAGCTCGGCCAAAAGCCGCTGCTGCTCCTGCTCCGCCTTGGCCAGGGCCCGCTCCGGGCCCGTCACCGGCGCCTTGCGTCGGAAGAGGAACGGCAGGGCTCCGTCCACCGCGGTGAAGCTGTAGTGGTCCTCCATCCCCTGCCCCAGCCAGACGTAGTGTTTCATCAGGATCTCGTCGTCGAGGGGATTCTCCGCCTGCAACAGCGGGTTGAAGAGCACCTCCTGGGCGATCGGCCACCGCTCGCCCAGCAGCGACTGGCGCAACTCGGACACGGGCCCCGTCTCCGCCTTGAGCACCTGCTCCAGCACCTGCCGGTTGATCCGGTAGCGCAGCTTGGCCCGGTGGCGGACGAGCCAGGCCATCTGCTCGTTGAGATGGACGCGGCGGGCGTCGGTCCCCTCGCTGCCCGTGCCGAGCGCCGCCTTCAGCGCCTGGCGGAGCTGGTCGAGCTGGCCCTGTACCTGGCGCAGGAGGTACTTCATCATCGCGAGCTGGACCAGCGCGACGAGCGCGGGCTGCCCCTGGGCCTTGGCCCGATGGACCGCCCCCTCGATCACCTGGCCGTAGACCGTCCGGAACTCCTCCCATTCGGCCCGGGAAGGCCCCGCGCCCTTCTCGCCCCATCCGCCCTGGCCGAGCTGTTGGTCCAGGAGGCTGGCGATCAGGCGCCGCGACAAGCGGGCGAACTGCGGGCTCAAGCGCACGTCGGTGTGGACGTTGTCGATGCCCTTCTTGAAACAGTCGAAATCAACGGTGCCGGCCGGGCTCCGGTAGAGGGGCAGGAGGGATTCGGAGGGGACCGGCGGCGCGCCCCGGGCCGCCAGCAGGTCGAGGATGCTGTCACGCAAGGCGTTCAGCACGGCGCCCCACGACGCGCGACCGGCAGGCCGGTCGCCGCCTCAGCCCACCACCGCAAGACCGGCCCGCCACTCCTCCAGGATCGTCAGGCTCGCGCTCGTGCCCAGACGGTCCGCCCCCGCCTCCAGCAGGGCGCGGGCCGTCTTCGCGTCGCGGATGCCGCCCGAGGCTTTGACCCGGACTCGCCCCGCCGCCGTCTCGACCAGGAGCCGCACGTCCTCGACGGTCGCCCCGCCCGGGCCGAAGCCGGTCGAGGTCTTGACGTAGTCCGCCCCCGCCTCGATCGCCAGACGGCAGGCCAGGATCTTTTCCGGCCGCGTCAGGAAGCAGGTCTCCAGGATGACCTTGTGCCCGACGCCGGGAGTGGCGCGCACGACCGCCTCGATGTCCGCCCGCACGGCCTCGGGCTCGCCGGACTTGAGCCGGCCGACGTTGAGCACCATGTCCAGCTCGACGGCCCCCCGCTCGCAGGCCTCCACCGCTTCGGCCACCTTCGCCTTGCTGCGTTGATGCCCGAGGGGAAACCCGACGGGGACGCCGATGCGCACCGCCCGCCCCTGCAGCAGTATCACCGCCTCCTCCAGAAAGCAGGGGGGCACGAAGACGGCGCCGAAGCCGTGCCGAATCGCCTCCTCACAGAGCCGCCGCACGTCCGCCCGCGTCGCGTCGGGACGCAGGACCGTGTGGTCGATCACCGCGGCGAGCGAGCGGACGTCCATCTCTCCCCCCTGCCTAGTGTAGGGTCCCGTAAATTCCCTTTGTCATTCCGGCCAAGGCCGCTGAGCGGCCGCGAGCCGAAGCCAGGGACATTGCAAGATCCGGGATGCCGGCCCCGGATTGAACGGGTCCGGGGTAAACTTCCGCCGGCATGACGAGGCCACGAACTTGTGGGACGCAACACTAGGAAACCTTCTTGCCGCCGCGGCGCTGGTACCGGTCCACGGCGCGGTTGTGCTCGGCGAGCGTGGCCGAGAAGACGTGGGTGCCGTCGTTGCGGGACACGAAGTACAGGTAGGGCGCCGGGGCGGGGTACAGCGCCGCGCGGATCGCCCGGGCGCCGGGGTTGGCGATGGGGCCCGGCGGCAGGCCGGCGACCCGGTAGGTGTTGTACGGACTGGCGACGGAGAGGTCCCGCTTTCTCAGGTTGCCGTCGAACTCGGCCAACGCGTAGATCACGGTCGGGTCGCTCTGGAGCGGGATGCCCCGCCGCAGCCGGTTGTGAAACACGGCGGACACCAGCTCGTACTCCCCCTCCGCGTTGGTTTCCTTCTCGATTACGGAGGCGAGCGTCAGCACCTGATGGGGCGAGAGGTTGATCTCCCGCGCGCGGGCGCGCAGCTCCGGCGTGAAGGCCCGCCAGAGCCCCGCCACGAGCGTTGCGACGACCTCCCGCGGACCGGTCCGGCGCGCGAACCGGTAGGTGTCGGGGAAGAGGTAGCCCTCGAGGCTCGCCACGTCGATCCCCAGCCGCCGCATGAACTCGCGGTCGCGGGCGGTGTCGAGGAAGGCGGCGGGGTCGGTCACGCCGGCCTCGCCCAGGAGGTCGGCGATCTGGGCCGCGGTGAAGCCTTCCGGGATCGTGACGCTGCGGAGGACGACGCGGCCCTCGACCAGCGCGGCGAGGATCTGCCGGGGCGTCATGGCGGGGTCCAGCTCGTAGTCGCCGGCGACGACGCGCCGGTCGGCGCCCTCGATCTTGCCGAGGAGACGGAAGACCCAGGGGGTGGCGATGAGCCCTTCCCGCTTCAGGATGGCCGCCACCTCCCTGAAGGAGGCCCCCTCCGGGATGGACACGAAGCGCGTCGCGCCCCCGGTGCCCCGCGCGACCGGCGCGTCGGCGGCCCACTGGAGGCCCGCGTAGCCGAGGACCCCGGAGGCGGACAGCCCCGCCGCCACGAGCACCGTGACCAGCGTGCGGTTCATGCCTCGTCCCAGCCCGCCCCCTCCGTGCCGGCGGCCCCGGCGCCCCCCACCCCCGTCGCGTCCGCGCCCGCCCGATTTTCCAGGTAGCTCTGGAGCAGCAGCGCCGCGGCCACACGGTCCACCGCTCCGCGCCGCTTCCGGCGGCTCACGTCCGCCTCGATCAGGAGCCGTTCCGCCGACGCGCTGGTGAGGCGCTCGTCCCAGGGGATCACCGGCACGGTGAGCCGCTGCGTGAGCGTCTCCTGAAACTGGCGCACCGAGGCCGCCTGCGTCCCTTCGGTGCCGTCCATGCTGAAGGGCATCCCCAGGACAACCTCGCGCACCGCATGCTCGTCCACGAGCTGTTGGATGTGGGCGACGTCGCGGTCGAGCGTCCGGCGCTCGAAGGTTTCCAGGGGCTGCGCGAACCAGCCCAGCTCGTCGCTGAGCGCGACGCCGATGCGCTTGGTGCCGGGGTCGAGGGCCAGGATGCGTGTCGCCGCCATCATCGTCCCGCTATGAAGAGAGCGCCCGGTCCACGAGTTCGAACACCCTCTGCAACGCCTCGTCCAGCCGCGCCGCCTCCTTGCCGCCGGCCTGGGCCATCTCCGGCCGCCCGCCGCCGGTCCCGCCGATCGCCGCCGCCATGTCCTTGATGAGGACGGAGGCCTTGAGCTTCTCGGTCAAGTCCGGCGTCACGACGAGCAGGAGCGACACCTTGCCCTCCACGACGGAGCCGAGGGCGATCACGCCGCTCTTGAGCGTGTCGCGGAGCCGGTCGGCCAGCGCGCGCAATTCCGCGGTCTGCAGCCCGTCGGCCCGCTGGGCGTGGACCGGGACACCCCGCACCCGGCGCGCCCGGCTGTCCGCGCCGGCGCCCGCCCCGCTCGCGAATTTGAGCTTGAGCGCCTCCAGCTCGCGCTCCTTCTCCTTGAGCTGCGCCACGAGTTTGCGCGCCTTGCCCACCAGGTCCGATGGTCCGGCCTTGAGCAATTCCCCCAGTTCGCGGATGTCCGCTTCCAGCCGCTTCATCTGAGCCAGGGCGCCGCTCCCCGTCAGGGCCTCGATGCGGCGCACACCGGCGGCGACGCCGGTCTCCGACACGAGCCGAAAGACCCCGATTTCGCCCGTCGCCCGGCAGTGAGTGCCGCCGCAGAGCTCCTTGCTGAACGTATTGATGCTCACGACGCGCACGCGGTCCCCGTACTTGTCGCCGAAGAAGGCCAGCGCGCCGGCGGCCACCGCCTCCTGCACGCCCATGACGTCGGTCTGCACGGGGGCGTTGCGCCGGACCTGCTCGTTGACCAGCCCCTCGACCTCGTCCACGTCGCGCGACGAGAGCGGCCGGAAGTGGGCGAAGTCGAACCGCAGCCGGTTGGGCGCGACGAGCGAGCCGTACTGCTTGACGTGGGGGCCGAGCACCTCGCGCAGCGCCGCGTGGACCAGGTGGGTCGCCGTGTGGTTGCGCGCGGCGTCCTGGCGCGTCGCCGGGTTGACCGAGGCCCGGAGGCGCTCGCCCTCGCGCACGCGCCCGGCCCGGACCACGCCCTTGTGCAGGATGAAGTCCGGGAGCGGCCGCGTCGTCTCGGTCACCTCGATCCGCCCCTCCGGCCCGATCAGGATCCCCTGGTCGCCGACCTGGCCGCCGCCCTCCGCGTAGAAGGGCGTCACATCCAGGGCGACCTCGACCTGCTCGCCCTCGACCGCCTCCTTCACCAGGCGCTCCCCCTTGAGGATCGCCTGCACGACGGCCTCGGCGGTGAGCCGCTCGTACCCGACGAACTGGGTCGCGCGGACCTGCCCGGCGACCCGGGCCACGACCGGCTTGGCCGCCGCGACCTCGAACCCCGCCGTCTTCCGGGCCCGCTCCCGCTGCTCGTCCAACGCGCGCCGGAACCCCGCCTCGTCCAGCCCCAGTCCCTGCTCGCGGCAGGTCTCCGCGATCAGGTCCACGGGGAACCCGTAGGTGTCGTAGAGCTTGAAGACCTCCTCCCCGCCGAGCACGGCCGATCCGGCGGCCTTGGCCTTGGCCGCGAGGTCCAGGAGGATCGGCAGGCCCTGGTCCAGCGTGGCGATGAACCGCTCCTCCTCGCCCTGCGTCACCTCCGCGATCGTCCCCGCCGCCGCCCGCAGCTCCGGGTAGGCCTCCCCCATCAGGCCCACGACCGTGCCGGTCAGCTCGTGCAGGAAGGGTTCGCCCAGGCCGAGCAGCCGCCCGTGCCGGGCCGCCCGCCGGAGAATTCGGCGGAGCACGTAGCCGCGTCCCTCGTTGGAGGGGAGCACCCCGTCGGCGATCAGGAAGGCGACGGCCCGCAGGTGATCGGCGACCACGCGCATGGAGCGGTCGGCCGGTCCGTCGGTCCCGTAGTCCCGTCCCGCCCGCTTGCCGATCGCGTCCAGGAGCGGCCGGAACAGGTCCGAATCGTAGTTGCTCGTGACGCCCTGGGCGACCGCCGTCAGCCGCTCCAGGCCCATGCCCGTGTCGATCGACGGCTTGGGCAGCGGGCGCAGGACGCCGCGCGCGTCCCGGTCGTACTGCATGAAGACGAGGTTCCAGATCTCCAGGTAGCGGTCGCAGTCGCAGCCGACGCCGCAGCTCGGCTTGCCGCAGCCCAGCCGCTCGCCCTGGTCGATGAGGATTTCGGAGCAGGGGCCGCAGGGACCCGTGTCGCCCATCTGCCAGAAGTTGTCCTTCTCGCCGAGCCGGACGATCCGCGACTCCGGCAGGCCGACGACGGTCCGCCACAGGCCCGCCGCCTCGTCGTCGTCGCGGAAGACCGTCACCCACAGCCGGTCCTTGGGCAGGCCCACGGTGCCGGTCAGGAAGTCCCAGCCGAAGCGGATCGCCTCCGGCTTGAAGTAGTCGCCGAAGGAGAAGTTGCCCAGCATCTCGAAGAAGGTGTGGTGCCGGCCCGTGTAGCCGACGTTCTCCAGGTCGTTGTGCTTGCCGCCTGCCCGCATGCACTTCTGGACGGTCACGGCCCGCGTGTAGGCGCGCGTCTCCTCGCCGAGGAACACGCCCTTGAACTGGTTCATGCCGGCGTTGGTGAACAGGAGCGTCGGATCGGCCTGCGGGATCAGGGGCGAGCTGGGCACGGCCTCGTGGCCCTGGGCCACGAAGTAGCGGACGAAGGCCTGGCGAAGCTGGTCGGCGGTCTGACCCATGGTGCTTACGTCGTCTCCTCCTCGAGGCCGGCGAGCGCCTCGATCACGTCCTCGTCGAACCCCTGGCGGCGGAGCAGCGCGGCGGCGGCCCCCCTGGGGGGGCGGGCGCGCGCGAGCAGGGCTTCCGCGAGCGCCCGCTCGCTTCGCTCCGCATAGAGACGGTCGAGCGTGCGCGCCACGATGGCCGGATCGAGCCCCTGGGCGAGCAGCTCCGCCTCCAGCCGGCGGCGCCCCTCCGGCCGCCGCGCCAGCCGCGCCTCCGCCCGGCGCTGGGCGTACCGCTCGTCATTCAGATAGCCGCCCCTGCGCCACCGGGCGAGCAGGTCGGCGACGCGGGCCTCCGGGACGCCGCGCCGCGCCAGAAAGGCCGCGACCTGCGCCTCCGTCCGATCCCGGCGGGCCAGGTAGGCCAGCGCCGCCCGCTCGTCGGCGTCCGCGGCCGGCCCCGACCTCCTCGTCGCCATGGGATGGTCCCGGCGGGCGGCTCCGTCAGGAGGCCGAGCGGGCGCCGTGGGCGCGCTTCTCGTCGCTCCGTCCCTCCGGCCGCTTCTCCTCCGGCTTGGCCTCGGGCTTCTTCTCGCCCGCCCGCGCCGGTACGCCGGCCAGCTCGCGGAGCTTGCCCTCGATCTCCCGCGCGAGCGCCTGATTCGTCTTGAGGTACTCCCGAACCGCGTCCCGCCCCTGCCCCAGCCGCTCGCCCTTGTAGGCGTACCAGGCGCCGGACTTCTCCAGCACCTTCCGTTCGACGCCCAGGTCCACCAGCTCGCCGGTCTTGGAGATGCCCTCGGCGAACATGATGTCGAACTCGGCCTGCTTGAAGGGCGGCGCCATCTTGTTCTTGACCACCTTGACGCGGACCCGGCTGCCGGTCACGTCCTGCCCTTCCTTGATGGACTCGATCCGCCGGATGTCGAGCCGCACGGAGGCATAGAACTTGAGCGCGTTGCCGCCCGTCGTCGTCTCCGGGTTGCCGAACATCACGCCCAGCTTCATCCGGATCTGATTGATGAAAATGACCGTCGTCAGCGACTTGGAGATGGCCGCCGTGAGCTTCCGCAGGGCCTGGGACATGAGCCGCGCCTGGAGGCCCATGTGCGCGTCCCCCATCTCCCCCTCGATCTCGGCCCGCGGGACCAGGGCCGCGACCGAGTCCACGACGATGAGGTCCACCGCGCCGCTGCGGACCAGCGTCTCGGCGATCTCCAGCGCCTGCTCGCCCGTGTCCGGCTGGGACACGAGCAGCTCGTCGGTGTTCACGCCCAGCTTGCGCGCGTAGCCCAGGTCGAGGGCGTGCTCGGCGTCGATGAAGGCCGCGATCCCGCCGGACCGCTGGGCCTCCGCGATCGTGTGCAGCGTGAGCGTGGTCTTGCCCGAGGACTCCGGGCCGAAGATCTCGACCACGCGCCCGCGCGGAATCCCGCCGACGCCCAGCGCGATGTCCAGACCGAGGGACCCGGTCGAGATGGCCGGCACGTCCGCCGGTGCCTCGGCCGTCCCGAGCTTCATGATCGCGCCCTTGCCGTACTGCTTCTCAATCTGCGAGAGGGCCAGGTCGAGGGCCCGCCTTTTCTCGTCCTTTTCAACCGTTCGCTCGGCCATGGGCTGTTCCTCCAGGAGATCGGGCGCCGCTGATGGTGATGAGGACAGGCGGAGGGCCCGGTCGGTGGTCGCGTCGGGCGGATCCCTCGCCAAGCCGGAAAACCGGGCCATTATACCCAAGTGGCGGGGGGAAGGATAGACGCTATCGGTTCGCCAGCACCGCCTCGTGCAGGCGCGTGTAGACGGAGCCGGAGGGCCGCAGCTCGCTCTTCATGAGGGCGAGGGCCCGCACGTCGAGCCGGCCGAGGGCGGAGGCCTGGCCGAGGAGAGCGGAGGCGTCGAGCGCGCGGCCGACCTCGCGCTGGCGCTCCTTGATCCGGGCGAGCGTGAGGTGGGGCGAGAGGGGGCGGGACTCCGACGCAAAGCCAAGCGCCCGGAGAGCGGCATCCACGGACGACGCGAGGCGGACGAGCGCGTCCACCGGGCCGTCGAGGCCGAGCCAGAGGACGCGGGGCGCCCGCGCGTCGGGGAACACGCCGAGCCCGCCGATCGCCAGCGACGAACGGGCGCCGGCGGCCGCAACGCGATCCAGCGCCTCAGCGATCGCCGCGACCCGACCTTCCTCGATGTCGCCCAGGAACTTGAGCGTGAGGTGGATGGACTCCGGCTTCACCCACTGGATGCGCGCGTCCGGGGCGGATCGGCGCAGCTCGCGCTCCAGTGTCCGGCGCACCCCGGCCTGGACGCCGCCGATCGCCGCCCGGAGGGGCTCATCCAGCTCGATCGCGATAAAGGTCCGGATCATGAGCCGCCCCTCGCGTGCCGACCCAGCCAGAGTCTCAGCAGATCCAGCGCCGCCTGCGAGGCGCGGAGCTTGATGACCTCGCGCTCGCCGTGGAAGCGAAGCTCCTTGACCGCTCGATGGACCCGGCGGCCGACCTTCGCGTCCAGGCCGACGTAGACGAGCCCGACCGGCTTGGTCGCCGTCGCGCCGCCGGGCCCGGCGATTCCGGTCACGCTGAGCCCGATCGCCACGCCGGCCCGCTTCCGCGCCCCCCGCGCCATGGCCGCGGCCGCCGGCGCGCTGACCGCGCCATGCCGGCGGATCAACGCCTCGGGCACGCCGAGCAGCTCGGTCTTGGCGCGGTTGCTGTAGCAGACCAGCCCGCGGTCCAGGTAGGCGGAGCTGCCGGGGACCTCTGTCAACCGATGGCCGACCAGCCCGCCCGTGCAGGACTCGGCCAGGGCCAGCGACAACCCCCGCTCGGCCAGGAGCCGGCCGACGACCTGCTCCATCGTGTCCTCCCCCTCGCCGTAGAGGACCGACCCGACGGCCGTGCGCACCGCCGCGACGGCCTGATCCAGCGCTTCGGCCGCCGCCTTCCCCCCCACCGCGGTGAGCACCACGTCCACGCCGAGCGGCGAGGCCAGGAGGCCGAGCCGCAGGCCGGGGATGTTCCGCAGCGCCCGGCCCACCGCCTCCTGGACCTTGACCTCCGGCAGGCCGCAGGTATGAAGGATCTGCTGCGCGATCCGCGGGCCGCGGACGGTCCTGCCGACCGTCGCGCGCAGGCGCGGCGCGACCGCCTCGTCCCACATGCGCTCCATCTCCCAGGGCACGCCGGGCAGGGCGGCGATCAGGGTCGTGCGCCAGCGCAGCAGAAATCCCGGCGCCGAGCCGATGGGGTTCGGCAGGACCTCCGCGCCGGCGGGCATCAGTGCCTGGCGACGTTGCGCCGGCGTCATCGCACGCCCCCACTCCGCCAGCCGGCGCCGCACCAGGTCCAGCGCCGCCGCGCGCGGCCGGAGCGGCCGGCCGGTCGCCCGCGCCACCGCTTCTCTCGTGCAGTCGTCGCTCGTCGGCCCCAGCCCGCCGGTGAGGATCAGCACGGACGCACCCCGTGCGGTGACGCGCACCGCCTCGGCGATGTCGGCGACGTCGTCCCCCACCGCGAGCTTGAGCCGGACCTCGAGGCCCTCGGCGGCGAGCCGCCGGGCGAGGACGAGCGAGTTGCGCTCGACCCGGCCGCCGAGGAGCAGCTCCGAGCCGACCGCGACGATCGCCGCCCGCGGGGCCGACGCGCTCATGGGATCGCCGAGAAGTCCAGGGCGAAGGCGACTTCTCCTCCGGCGGGGGGAAAGACCGAGATGGTCGTGTGGGCCTGCGGGTCAAAATCGGCGTAGGCAAAGGCGGCGACGACCTTGGCGCGGAAGGCCGGCCGCTTGGGCCAGGCCGGCGAGCGCGGCGCCTGGCCGTCGAAGCGGACCTTGACCGGCTTGATCGCGCGGGCGCCCTGCGTCATCACGACGTAGCTGTCCTGCGCAAAGTCCGGCCGGTCGCCGAAGATCACGAGGCTCACGAGCAGGGCCGGCTCGTCCAGGACCTGCCGAATCTCCGCCTCCGAAGGGGTCTCGCCGCGCAGGGCGAAGTGCGCCGACATGACGGTGAGGCCGATCACCTTCGTCATGAGAAACCCCTTCGGTTCCAGCTCCTGCTCCGAGCCGAACCAGGCGTAGAGGCGATCGGGCGGCGTGCGCGCGGCCGCGGCGGCGCGGCCCCGCTCCAGCGCGGCCTGGATCAGCTCGCGGCTCGGCCGCAGCTCGATCGCCGGCACCGGAGACGCCGCGCCCACCACGACCACCGCGCCGAGCAGCGCCGCCGCCGACAACGTTCCCGCCTCAACCGCTCGCCCCCGCATGGAGCATGGCGATAACAGATCGCCAAGGCCCTGTCAACGCGCCGCCGGCGCCCCGTCTCCGCCCTTCCGCCGGTTGACAAAGACGACGGCGAAGTGATAGGACTCTGCCGACTTGCCGGCTCCGCGTGCGCGGCGAGGAAGGTTGTAAGGAGGAGGCGATGGCCAGCGCTGAGCAGACCGCCAAACGGCAGTTCGTGAACTTCTCGTTTTACAAGCTGGACCCTGCCTGGCGCAGGCTGCCGGAGGAAGAGCGGACCAGGGGCAAGCAGGAATTTCTGCGCGCCGCGGAGAGCTACCAGGGCCAGGTCCTGGTGATCCCCTACACGATGGTCGGCATCCGCGGCGATTGCGACTTCATGCTCTGGCGCATCTCCTACAACCTCGAGCTGTTCCAGGAGATGACCTCCAAGCTGCTGGCGACGGGCCTCGGCCGCTACCTGACCACCCCCTACTCCTACCTCTCCATGACCAAGCGGTCCATCTATGTGGACCACCACACCCACGAGGGGCAGGAGAGCAAGCGGCTGCAGATCATCCCCGGCAAGTGCAAGTACATCTTCGTCTATCCCTTCGTGAAAACGCGCGAGTGGTACCTGCTGACCAAGGCCGCCCGGCAGGGGATGATGGACGAGCACATCGAGATCGGGCACCGGTACCCCTCCGTCAAGCTCAACACCACCTACTCCTTCGGGCTGGACGACCAAGAGTTCGTCGTGGCGTTCGAGACGGACAAGCCGGAGGACTTCCTCGACCTGGTCATGGAGCTGCGGAGCGCGGAGGCGAGCCGTTACACCGAGCGGGACACCCCCATCTTCACCTGCATCATGAAGAGTCTCAAGGAAGTGCTCGACACCCTGGGCGGGTGAACGCGACGCCCCCATCCCCGCGACCTGACGGCCTTCCGATCCCGCCCTCGGAAGGCCGTCGTGCGTTCACCCCGGTCCCGCATGAGCAGCCCCGCCGCGACAGCCTCCGCGCACGACGCCCGGGCGGCGGCGCTCTCCGCCCTGGTGCCGGGGCTCGGCCAGGCCAGTCGGGGCCTGCACCGGCAGGCCGTCACGATCTTTTTCGTCAGCGCCGCGCTGCTGGCCGCCGCGGCGGCGACCTGGCGCGCCGCGGGCGGCGGGGCCGGCGTCTTCTTCCTCTTCCTGGTCGTCCTGCCCTGGTGGGCGATCCAGAGCTACGACGCCTTCCTCCCCGCCGGGCCGGGCCCCGTCGGCCTGCCCCGCACGCTGGCGACGATCCGGGCGCGGGCGCACGACATCCGCTACCTGGGCGCGCTGTTCCTCCTCACCGCGTTGACGGACCTCTCCATCATCGTCGCCAACCCCGAGTACGCGCTCACGGTCTTCTGCAGCAAGCCGACCGGCGCGCTGGGCGTGCTGGCCAAGGCCCAGTCGCCCACGCTCCATGTCCTCATCGGGTACGGCTTCCTTGGCCTCCGCCGCTGGGCCTTCTTCCTGTACATGGCCTACGCGGCCTTCGGGCTGTTGAACGCGACGGCCAACTTCGCCTGCTTCGGGTACGGCCGGATCCGGACCGTCTTCCTCGTCACGCTCGTCGCCTTCACCGTCTTCGTGGTCCTGCGGCGCCGCGGCTTCGCCCCCCCGCCGGCGTTTTGACAGCGGCGCTCGGCCTGTGTTAGACAACCCGCATGGACGAGCCGGACGATTCGACCGCGCTCTACGTCGTCCGTCACAAAGACGGCTCCGTGAGCCTCTACGTGGACGAGGCCTATGCGATGGAGCGGGGCGTGGACCCGGCCAAGCTGGTCCGCGTCGACGTCCCCCGGGAACTCTACCAGAAGGGAACCGTCCAGCAGATTCGCGAATATTGCGCCACGTACCTGGAATCGCAGGCCAGCGGCACCGCCTGACCCCCCGATCGCGCGCCGCCCGAGGAAGGACCCTCTCGCCATGGCTTCCCTCCTGACCGTCGAGGACATCCAGGCCGTCATCGCCGCCCTGCCCCCGCAGGCGCGGGTCATGCACCGGTTGCTGCTCCTGCAGTACCTCGACGTGACCGAGGAGGATATCGCCTACCTGGCGGCGGACCGGCCGGATCCGCGCATGCTCGCCGGCAACAAGAAGACCACGCAGCAGGTCACCAAGGATGCCCTGCAGGGGGTGAGCGACCGTGTGGACCAGTACCGGAGGCGCGTCCGCCACCGGCGCGAGCGTGGCGCGCTCCAGGTGGACTGCATCGTCCGGCTGACCCGCCTGCTGGATGCGCGGGCCGCCGCCGCCGAACGGCTTCTGGCGAGCCGCTTCGGTCTCGGCCGGGACGCCATCGCGGAGATCGGCGCCCAGGCCAGGACCGCCGTCCCCAAGCCGGCCCTCCGGGCGCTTCAGCGGCGCTGGGAGCAGGACGAGGTCGCGGAGGAGGACTATCGGAAGGAGCGTCTCATCCTCGAGTACCAGGCGATCCTCCGCCGACTGGATCGGGAGCGGCGCCGCCTGGAGATGGCGAAGCGCGAGATCGAGCTGCGGAAGGTCTCCCCGCTCCAGGACCACGAGATCGCCCACATCTGGGGCATCCCGCTGGGCACGCTCGCCGCCCGGAAGGTCAAGGCCCTGCACCAGTACCTGGAGGCGCTCCAGAGCAGGCTCGCGCGCGCCGCCCCTGCCGGCCGGCAGGCCGTCACGGTCCCGCTGGACCTCTGGAAGGAAACGTTCCTCGTGCTGTCGGAGCAGCCGGTTCCCCGCACCGCCGCCGGGTACGACGGCCTGGAGGGCACCGAGGAGACGCTCATGGAGAAGCTGGCGGCCTATCTCGCCGGCACGCTCCCCGAGGAGCAGGAAGCCCGCCTCTGGAACTCCATGGTCCAGGACGCCCTCCCCAACGCCGAAACCGGCGACCAGCTCCGCTCCCTCTTCGCGCTCCAGCGCCTGCTCGCGCTTCTGTCGGAGGCGGACACGGCCCCCGACGCGGTCGAGGAGGAGTTGCTGGCGCGGATCGCACCGGCCGCGAAGGAGCCGGTGCCGCCGGTCGCGACGGAGGAGAAGGCGCCGTCGGAGGCGGAGCTGGGGCAGATCGCCCAGCACGTCCTCCAGAGCTTCCGCGGCGAGGAGCGCCGGTGACCGCCTTGATCGCGCGGTGCGCCTTGCAATCGCGCCCCCCGATGGCGGTATAATCCGCGTATCGGAACCCCGATCGGACGATGCCGACGACACGCCTGATGAACGCAGCCTGCCGGACGGGTTGCGCCGCGGTCCTGCTGCTCGCGCTGGCCTGGCCCTCCTCCCCCGCCGACGCGGCCGGCCGGCTGGAGCTCGCGGACCTCATCGCCCACGCGGACCAGTACGACAAGCAGGTCGTGACCGTGGTCGGCCGCGTGACCAACCTGCAGCTCGCCAGCAACAAGCAGGGGCAGCTCGCCTACGGTTTTCTGCTCAAGGACGGCGACGAAGCGGTGCGGGTGTTCGCCCTCGGGAAGGCCGAGATCCGGGAGGGAGACCAGGTCGTCGTGGAGGGGGTCTTCTCACGGCAGCGCCTCGCCGGCCGGGCGGCCACCCACAACGAGATCAAGGCCAGCTCGATCCGCTCGCTCGAACGGTTCAGCCCTGACTTCGTCGGATGACCCGCGGCCGACGCCGCCGGCTCAACCCGCCTCGCAGCATTCCAACACCACCCCGGCGGACCCGCCGTCCGGCCGCCCCACCGGCGCGCCCCGCTCGACCGCCGCCACGCGGATCTCCCCGCGCAGCGCGTAGCGCAGGATGTTCCTCGCCAACTCCTCGATCGCCGCCACGATGAGCCGCGCCTCCGTGGACGGAAACCCGATCCACAGGGCCAGCTCACGCCCCTTCCGACGGGCCTCCAGCACGTCCGAGTCGGACAGGAGCCGGATACGGACGGCCTCGCTCCGGTCGGGCGGCGCCACGTCGTACTCCTGCAGGTCCTGTCGTCCTTCCTTCAGCATGCCGCCACCGCCCTCCCATCTTCCTCTGTCCCCGCAGAGGGGGCCTTCGCACGATCGCGGCACAGCCCTTTCATGCAGGGAAGGAAAGGCAATCCCGATGCCCCGGATCGTCCCCGGCGTGAACAATCACAAAGACATGCCTTTTCAGTCACTTAGAGCGATCTCCCCGGCGTCAATCCCGTGTGGGCGAGGATGGCGCGCATGAAAATTCCTCCACCCAACCTTCCAAGACCGGGCGAGGCCGTCGTGATCCCAATGACTGAGGACTGCAGGGGGTGCGCCTACGATGGAGCGCAAGAATGCCATGCCGTTTCCACGGGCGCAGGTCCGCGATCGACGGGGCCGGACCCTCTCGATCTTCTGGCAGCTCGCCCTCGGCTCGCTCGCGATCATCGCGGTCCTGGCCGGCGTGGACGTCTACGTGCTGATCCAGCTCCGCCAGCTCGCCGACCTGAACACACGCCTCGTGTCCGACCATTACCCCGCGATGGAGGAGGCCAAGCGGCTGCTCGCCGGCCTCTTCGCCCAGCACAGGAGCGAGCAGACGTACCTTGCCCTGCGCGACGCCGCCTTCCTCACGGACTTCGACGAGGAGACCGAGGCGTTCCGTCGCGGTACGGCGGCACTCCGGCAGCGGGAATCCTCGCCCGAGGCGCGCGCCCTGCTGGAAGAGGCCGAGCGCCTGCACCGGGAGTACGCACGCCTCTTTCGCGAGGAGACCGACCTCGCCGGCAGCTCCCTGCCGCACTGGAGTCCCGACTACGTTCACCGGCGCGACGGCCTCATCGTCGGGATCACCAACACCCTCAAGCGCTACGTCGGGCTGCACGAGGACGCCATCGCGGGATTCGCCGCAGAGGCCGGCACCCGGACGCTGGACGCGGAGCGGGCCACGCGCTGGCTGGTCACGCTCGCCGTCGCCCTGGCCCTGGCCTCGGCCGGCAGCTACAGCATCCTCCGTCCCCTGCGGCGGCTGCGCCAGCACATCCTGGCCCTCGGCCAGGGCTCGTTCGGCGGTGCGATCGAGCTCGACGCGCCGGGCGACCTCAAGGATCTGGTGGACACCGTGAACTGGATGGGCCATCGGCTCCAGGAGCTGGACGCGATGAAACGCGACTTCCTGACCAACGTCTCGCACGAGCTGCGGACGCCGCTCGCCTCCATCCACGAGGGCACGCACCTTCTCCTGGACGAGATTCCCGGCTCCCTCACCCCCGGACAGCGGGAGGCACTCCGGATCATGGCCGACAGCAGCCGCCGCCTCATCCAGCTCATCACCAACCTGCTCGATTTTTCCAAGATGGAGGCGGGCATGATGGAGTACCGGTTCGCGCGCACCGACCTGCGACGCCTCGTGGAAGCTTCGATCAAGAAGGTCCGGTTGCTGGCCGAGCGCCGGCGGATTCCGATCCTCACCCGCTACCCCGCCGGGCCGGTGCCGGTCCGGGCAGATGCGGCCTGCATCGAGCAGGTCCTCGACAACCTGCTCGCCAACGCGCTGACGTTCAGCCCGGAGCAGGCCCCCGTGGAGGTGGCAATCGAGCCGGACGCCGCGGGGAGCGTCGTCCTCTCCGTGAGCGACGCGGGCCCCGGTATCGCGCCCGAGGACCTTCCCCGTATCTTCGACCGCTTCTACCGGGGCCGCGGGTCGCCGGAGAAGCCGGAGGCCGGCAGCGGCATCGGCCTGGCGCTCGCAAAGCGAGCGGTGGAGGCGCACGGCGGACGGATCTGGGCGGAGAGCCTCCCCGGCCACGGGGCGACGCTGCACGTCCGGCTTCCGCTCGCCCAGGCGGGACGGCCGTGATCGCCGGGGCCGGACGTCCCGCCGGAGCCGCCCTGCTGGGTGCGACGCTCATGCTGGCCGCCTGCACGCCGCCGCTCACGTTCCCGCTCCCGCCCCAGGACGCCGGCGCGGTCCGACGCGCCCAGGCGCTGGCGCGGCAGCAGGAGGCCGAGCTGGCCGGCTGCACGGACGCCGCGGCCTGCGCGCAGGCCCACTTCATCCTGGGGCTCCTGGCCCTCTCCGAGGCCCCCCCGGCGGCGGTCCGCCACCTGCGGGCGGCCGCGGACCGCGACCCGAAGGGCCGGCTCGCCGCCTCCTGCCGGGCCTGGATCGCGCTGGTCGAACACCCCGACCGGCAGGCGGACGGGGCAGCGACGGCCGTCGCCGCGCTGGTCCGCGACCTCGTCGAGCGGGAGGCGCTCCTGCAACACCTGGCGAGGGGAACCGGCTACCCGTCAGTCGAGTCGCTCCGCCAAGAGCTCGCCGCACGCGAGCGCCGGATCGCGCTGCTGACCCAGCAATTGGAAGCCCTCAAGCGGGTGGACCGCGAGCTGCGGGAGAAGGCCAGGCCGCTCCGGGAGCCCGGCCACCTCCCTCCCGGCCACTCCGACGAGCCGCTTCCCTGAGGACACGGACATGGACGCGGAGCGCATCCTCATCGCGGACGACGACGAGGGCCTGCTCCACCTTCTCGAGATGCGGCTGACCGCGAGGGGGTTCGCGGTCCGGACCTGCCCGAGCGGCGCCGCGGCCCTGGAGGAGGCGCGCCGGGCGGGGTTCGACCTGGCGATCCTGGACCTGCGGCTCGGGGACATGGACGGGCTGGCCCTGCTGGAGGAGCTGCTCCTCATCCATCCCGGCCTGCCCGTCATCATCCTGACCGCGCATGGCTCCATCCCGAACGCGGTGGAAGCCATGCAGAAGGGCGCCTGCGGCTACCTCACCAAGCCCTTCGACGACAAGGAGCTCGAGGCGCACGTCGAGAAGGCCCTCGCGCAGCTCCGCATGGGTCGCGAGCTCCAGCGGCTCAAACGGCTGGTCAAGGAAATCTACGGGCTGGAGCAGGTGGTGGCCCGGAGCCAGGCGATGCAGACCCTGTTGCAACAGACGGCCCAGGTCGCCGACACGGACGTGACCATCCTCCTGCTCGGCGAGACCGGCAGCGGCAAGGAGGTCACGGCGCGGGTGATCCACTGCAACAGCCGGCGGGCCCACGGCCCCTTCATCGCGGTCAACTGCGCCGCGATCCCCGAGCCGCTCTTCGAGAGCGAGATCTTCGGCCACGTCAAGGGCGCCTTCACGGGCGCCGTCGAATCCCGTCGCGGCCTCTTCCGCCACGCGGAAGGCGGCACCCTGTTTCTCGACGAGATCGGGGACCTGCCGCTGCCGCTCCAGGCCAAGCTCCTGCGGGTACTCCAGGACCGCGAGGTGCAGGAGATCGGCGCGGAGAAGCCGCGGCGGGTGGACGTCCGGATCATCGCCGCGACCAACCGGAACCTGGAGCAGGCCGTCCGGGACGGCACCTTCCGGGAGGACCTCTACTACCGCATCCAGGTCGTGCCCCTGCGGGTCCCGCCGCTGCGGGAGCGCCGCGACGACATCCCCGCCCTCGCGCAGCTCGCCCTCGAACGGAGCGGCCGGCGGCTGGGCAAGGAGGTCCGCGGCTTCATGCCGGAGGCGATGCAGAAGCTGATGCTCTACGCCTGGCCGGGCAACGTCCGCGAGCTGGAGAACACCGTCGAGAAGGCCGTCATCATGGCGACCCAGACCCTGATCCCCGCCGAGCTCATCACGTTCAGCGGACCCCAGGCGGAGAGCCCCGTCAAGCCATTGACGGCGGCCCGCGAGGACTTTGAGCGCGAGTACCTGCACCGCGTGATGGAGCGGACGGGCGGCAACATCGCGAGGGCCGCTCAGCTCGCGGGCCGCTACCGCGCCGACTTCTACAAGCTGCTCAAGAAGTACGGCCTCTACGCGCCCTCGCGACGCAGGCCGCGGGCGGAGCGGAACCGGTCGGGGGACGGTCCGGCCTGACCGCGCGGCTCAAGTCCCAGAGCGTGCGGGCGGCATGGCGGTACACGCGCACTCGGGAGCGGTTCGCCTCTGCGACCTCCAGCAGGTCGGCGGTCTCGTCCGGCTTCGCGGCGACGTCGGCGTTAGGCACCGGCCGACAAAGACAAGCCGCAGGGAAGGTGGGAAGGGCGCGAGGGGGCGGGGACGAGGCCCGTGGCGGTCAGTTCGGCGACGCGGCCGAGCAGAGATGTTCAGCCTCGGCGCGCGCCGCCGCCCGGCGCCGATGTGCCAGGATCACCGGGTCCACGCGCTCCCCGCAGATCACACACCGCCACCCCATGTCGCCCGTCTCCTGGACGAACTCCGCCACCATCCGGCCGCCACAGCGGTGGCAGGAGTCCAGGTCTACCCGTTGTTCCGTCACGATCCTGTTCACCACTGTTTCTCGTCTCCTTCCGCCGGGCAATAGGGGGGACCAGGAGGGTGCCGGCAGGGCCACGCCCCTGTCCCCGCGAGTCAGGCGGCCTTCCTGGCGGCTGCCCGGGCTTCGCCGGACGTGACACTGCCCGCCGTCGCAGTCTCCTCTCCGGCCTTGACCGCCCAGACAAACACCGCCAGCCCGCCGAACATCCCGAACAGGGCAATGGCCCCGTCCACGATTGCGCTCAAGTCGTTCATGCCACTCACCTCCTTCGGCTGTCTCTGCGCACCTCAGAGCCGGCAGCGCCGAAAAGGATTCGCCCGTGCGAGCCAGCCGTTGTCGGGGGAACGCCGCCGCCCCAGGAGGCGGGCGATCTCATCCACCTGAAACCGGGGCATCGGACGGCCCCTCCCGCCGGCGGCGACCAGGGTGACCCCCTTCCGCGACGGCACGACGGTCCCGATGCGGGTCGCGGCGATGCCGGCCCGGGCGAGGCGACGGAGCAGGGCGCGGACTCGGCTCGGGGACAGACAGATGAGCAGGGCGCCGGAGGCGATGGCGCCGAGCGGGTCCAGCCCGAAGTCGGCGCAGAGGCGACGCCCTTCGGGCAGCAGCGGGATCGCCCGCTCGTCCACGCGGATGCCGACCCCGGCCGCCTCGGCGAGCTCGTACAGCGCGGCGCTGAGCCCGCCTTCCGTCGGGTCGTGCATCGCGTGCACGCCGCCGACGGCCAGGGCCAGGGCGGCATCCCGCACGACGCTCAGACCCGGCCGCGCGAGGTACCCGCGACAGCGCGCGACGAACCGGGCGGAGTATCGCGCGAGCAGTTCCTCGCGCCGCTCGCGCGCGAGGATCGAGACGGCCTCGATCGGAATGCCCTTGGTGAGCACGACCGCATCCCCGACCCGCGCACCGGCCGTCGTGCGCAGCCGCCCCTCGGCACAGGTTCCCAATAAACAGCCGACGACCACCGGGCGGGTGACCGCCGCGGACACCTCGGTATGTCCCCCGCAGAGGGCCACGGCGAACCGGCGGCAGGCCCTCCCGATCTGGGAGAAGAGGCGCGCCGCCCCCGCCCTCGTCGTCCCGGGTGGCAGCAGCAACGTGGCGAAGAACCACCGGGGGGTGGCGCCCATCGTGGCGAGGTCGTTGGCGTTGACGGCGAGCGCGTAGGCGCCGAGCTCCTCCGCGACGAAGGTGATCGGGTCCGTCGTGACGACCACGTACCGATCCTTCACGGCGAGCGCCGCCGCGTCGAGCCCGACGCCGGGCGGCACCGCCACCGTCGGGTCGCGATTCCGGGCGTGCCGCGCCAACAGGGCGCGCAACACGGCCACGGGCAGCTTGCCGACCGGCAGCGGCGGGCCGGCATCACGTCGCGATGTCCCCCGGGCATGTCGGCTCATGAGAATGGGTGCAGGGTGCCGCTCCGCACGGCCCCTGTCAAGGTTCTACGTCTCACCGACCGCCGGCGGCTTGGTTCCGACCGGAGAGCTGTGGTAGGATGCCGCCCTGTTCGCGTGGCGGTGTAGCTCAGTTGGTAGAGCAGCGGACTCATAAGCCGCGCGGCAGTCTGTCCCCCCACCAGATGCAGTAGCCTCCAGTGCCTCTTGTCACAAGATGCAGTGACCGCTAGTCACCCTTGTTCCCGCTGTCCGTTCGTCTGACTGCTAGAGAACTGCTAAAACACATGGCGCCGAGGAGCTTCGCGGTGGGACTCACCGACGGGTGCGAGCAGAGCTTCCGGTTGGCCAGCACGACGGGGTCAATGACGTCGCCGCAGTTGACGCATCTCCACATCTTGAGCTGCGTCTGGGGAAGGTCAAGGTTGGGAACAAGGAGCCCACGACAGCGTAGGCAGGGCATGGTCGCTTAGCTGCCGCCTGTGTTGGACCAGACCGGAATCTCGTCGACCCAGCGGAGCCGAGCGGCCAGCATCTCCGCGAACGTCCACGTGATGACGTAGTAGCGACCGGCCTTGGTTTGCTCCTTGGTCCCGCCGAGCTTCCCCTGCCAGAGCAGGAACGTGCGTGAGGGGTCACACTTCCCCGCCCACCGGGGCCACGGTAACCCGAAGTAGAACTGGATCGCATAGAACTTGCCGGATCGGGCTTCCGGACTCTCTGGCCAGAACCGCCGGGGGAGCCGGATGGTGAACGTGACAAAGAAGGGCCACCAGAATGTCCAGCGCAGCGCGAAGATCCGGAGCATCCGGTACGCCGGCTGCCCCTCGAACAAGTAGAACCGTTCCTTGGTCCACCAGCGACGATTCCGCGTCGGGTCCGTGTTCCGAGTCAGATCCAGGACCGTACTCATGGAGCACCTCACAGAATGGCCAAGAGAACCGCGACTGTTCCCAGCACCACGAGCCCGTAATCCTTCACCCGCGACCAGAACCCCTGCTGATCGAGCTCGGCCTGCAACCGCTGCCGTTCCTGATCCAGAACCTGCTGTTTCTTCCGTTCGCCCTCGACCTGAGCCTCGATCGTCTCAATCAGGGCGGCTTGTTCTTTGACCTGCTCGTAGAGGACCGTGACCTCGCGGAGGGTCACGGTCAACTGTTGATCCAGGTGCGCCCGGTCTTGTCGGAGGTATTCGACCTCCTCCAGCACCCGTACCCAGTCCGCGCGCTCCAGAACCACGAGCGGCGCCTGCTCCGGCTCAGTCGCACTGGCGGGCCAGGCGCAGAGGAATCCCAGGCAGCACGCGATGAGTCTCAGCCACCAAGCCTGCATCCGTCACCGTGTCTTGCTGTACCCGGCGCGCGACCGACGCTGGGGTCGGTCGGTGGGCGGCCAATCGCGCCCGCTCCGCCTGCAACGTGGCCAAATCCAGATCCCGTTCCGCGATGCGCTCCTTGAGGGCGTCGATCGTCTGCTGTCGCGCCTGGCTCTCCTGGTTGAGCGCATGCAGTTGGCGTTCGACTTCCACCGCGCGGACCATTCCCCGCCACCGGTCGATCCGGTGCATCTGCGTGACGATCACCACGACCAGAACGGCCAGGATGACGACCTCCCAGAAGAGCCGGCTGCTCAGCAGCCGTGAGAGATCGAACACCGGCATCAGCACGACCTCCACACACCGCGTTCGAGGTATCCGTGCCAGACATCCTTTGTCTTCCCATCGCCGTCGGTTGCTAGCAGGAGAATCGAGGGCGAGACCGTGATCGTCCCATCCTCATGCTCCGTGACGGTGTGATTGGCGAGACACCCCAGATGGCCGGCAGGCGGGCGCACCATCCAGGTGACCTGGCCGACGGCGTCGATCCATTTGGCATAATCGCCCGGCGCAAACGATTCCGCGTTGTCTGGTAGTCGCCGTCCCTGCACCTCAGCGCCACTCCTCATACAGCCGCGCCCAGCGTTGAATGTGGACGGGGTAGGCCAGGTTCTCCCGGCACGCCGCGGCCGGTCGCAGTTCGCTGCAGACCGATCCGAGCCAGACGGTCGGCCCTTCCTGCAGCTCCAGTGAGCCCAACACTCCTGCCTCCCGAATCAGCCAGCCGGCTCCGCCGTTGTAGGCCCTCGCAGTCAGCGTCCAGTGATCCGGCACGGTCCGCGTCCAGCCCGGGAGCGTCCGCCCGACCAGCCGCCAGGCCCAGGCGTCATAGCAGGCACCACCCCGGATCGCCTGTCGCGGGTTCAGGGGCTCGAAGCCAGGCATCTGGCAGAGCCGGGGAATGTCCCGCGCCGTGGCCGGCATGAACTGGAGCAGCCCCAGGGCGCCAACGCGAGAAGTTGCGCCAGCCTGCCACCGGCTTTCCTGGTGAATCTGGCCGGCGAACCAGGACACAGGCACCTGAGGCAGATAGAGCCGTGCAGCCCGGATCACGTCGTCTCGGTACGGCGCGGCCGCGCGCGGCATTTCGGCGAGAACGGCTGTTGGCCAGGCTACGATGAGGGTCATCGCCAGCCATCCCCATTGACGCCAGTTCGGGCGTTGGTCTATAGTTGACGCATGCCTCAGACCCGTACCGATCAGCTTGCCGAACAATTCATGGACGCTGTGGACCGCTACATCGCATCGCTCCCGGAGCCACGCCGCCAAGCGGTGTCGAGGCGATGGGACCGGTTGATCGAAGAAGCTGGCCGCCGCGCTAACCTCGCCGCCGCTCCCGCTGATACTGCCTCCAGATAGCAAGGAACGCGTCATGCTCTTCGGTTCCTTCCTGTAGTTCCAGCGTTCGCTTCACGTCTTCCCAGGTCATCGTTGCCAACAAGGCTTTCAGCCCGCGTAGTCGCTCTTGTCGGCGTTGCTGTTCGGCTGGGTCAGGGAGACGCCGTCGGCTAAACCTGGCCTCCTCTCGTTCACGTTCGCGCTGAATCTCATCGTCCTCGTCATTCCCACGTCCGCCACCGTCTGGCGCGTACATGGGCAGACTTCCGCCGCGATGGCCAGGCCGTCCGCGATGACCAGGGAAGCTCTTGCCGAAGACCAGGAGGAAGCGCGAGGGCATCACCACACCGCCATGGCGTAGATGATCGTGGCCATAACCACCGCGACCGCGAGCGCCGAGCCGACGAACGCGACGGCGGCGGCCAAGGCCATCGTGCCATTTCTGGCCTGTCTCGCCCGCTGATAGTCCGCCAGCAGGTCCGTGAGCCGAACGAAGGGGAACACCTCGATGGTGACATGGGCCACACAGACCCCAATTCCGACCTTGGCGAGCGCATAGATCGCCGTCCACCACCGAGGGACCGGCCCCTCCCCATCGCTCGGGAACTCGAAAATCAGGAGCATCCAGCAGGCGACGAGGAGGAGCAGCGTGATTTTGAGCCGATAGACATGGCCGAGTAGGCGGTGGAGTGCATCCATCAGACAGCCCTCCTCTCAACGCGATCCGGTCACCAGCGCCTTGAGCACATCCCACAGCGCCACGAGCGCCGCCACCGTGCCGGCGACCCAGACCAGGACGTGCATGACGGTCTTTCCGGTCCGAGTCAGCCGGTCATAGGTCTTCACGATCCGGTAGCTCTCCCGGAGCATCTGCCATTGCAGCCGTTCCCGCTCCTGCGGGTCCTCCGGCGGCTGCTCCGGGATCTCCGCGCTGACGTGGACGCCGTTCATCGCTGCCGATCCTCCCTCTCTCCTGATGCAGCCCGTCTCACGGCAGCGTGATGTCGGGCAAGTGGTAGGTGCTCACCGCCGCCTCCTTGAAGGCGTCGTACTGCGTCGGCGTCAGGAGCCCCCGGCTCTGCGCGTCCTGGATGCACCACTGAATCGCCGGCCCGTTCAGGTAGCGCACGAAGTCCGGAAAGGCCGGGTACTCCTTCGCCAGCGCCATCAGCCCGGCCAGGTCGGCGCCGAAGATCGTGGGAACGTGCCGGAGGAACCCGTCCGGATCCGGCACGGCCGGCTGCGCGGTTGGATCGTGGGCGGCCAAGACCGCCTCGACCTGCGCCCGGAAGGCCGCGTCTTTGTCCTCGCGGATGGCCAGCTCGCCGGTCTCGGGATTCCACGACACCCCGTCCGCCACGCCGGCCACGGCCAGCTCTGCTCCAAACGTCGGTCCAATGAGCATGGTGTCTCCTCCTAGCGCACGCTGCCCGTCATGGCACAATGGGCGTAGGCCGTCCCGCCCCCGCCGCCGGTCCGCAGCAGCATCCGTGCATCGTGGAAACCATCGGCAAGCTGGGTCGCAAACGAGTACCCCACCGGAAACTCGTTCACCCCGTTAGCATCGTTCCAATACTGATGGTTCTGGAGCACGTTGGCTGTCATATCAATCCCCAGCCCCATGTTGTGATGATCGGAGCTGCTCCCATTGACCCCGTACCCGCGCACGTGGATCGTGGCGACCTCATCCGCCCACATCACCCACTCGATCCGATCCGACGCACCGGGCTCAACAAAGGTCGAAGACGTGGTACTCCAACTGACCTGGCCGGGGTTGGCGGGCCGCCGGGCCTGTCGGTTCAACCACGAGACCACCAGCCATTTGGTGGACGCATACGAGAATTGCGCGGAGCTGTTGGTGCGGATCAGGCCAACCAGCGTGCGCGTCGGGCTCCCGCTGATGATCTCCACCCCCATATCCGTATCGGCCCCATGCCCCGTCGCCAGGGGAATGAACTCCAGCACCTTCGTGCCGTTCACATCGGTCAAACACACCAGGTAGTCCGTATCGGCCGCCAGGTTTTGCCCGTCCGAGCCGTTGATCCGGACGTTGGTATTCGCGGCGGTTAGCCCCGCCGAGGGGAGGGTGTAGAGCGTCCAGAGCGAGCCGACCTTGAGAGGAATCCGCCGGCCATTGAAGGGCGCCAGGACGATCTGCGTGGCGGAGACATACTGGAGTCGCCCGCATTGGAACGGGAGCACCTGCCAGGTCAGCCCAGCGGTCTGCGAGGCATCCCCGAGCAGCGCCGCACCATCGGCGCCCACGGGGACAACCAACGGCTCGGTCGTCGAGCGTGAGAGCAGGTCGCCCTTGGCAGTCAACAGATTCGCCAGGGACACCCCGCCCCACTGAGTCCGAAGATCCGTCACATCCCCGCTCTGGATTTCCGTCACCCCGGCCGTCCGCGCCACCTTGGCGACCGGAAGCGCGTACACCCGCCCATCCAGGGTCTTGAGTGTCCCCTGGGCCGCGACCGTCCCGTTCCCAGCCACGAACAGGGTCGCATCCCACGAGGCGGCGGCAAACGGCTCCGCGGTGGGGCTTGCGTTCTCCTTGGGTCCATGGGCGGTCACCGTGGGGTCATCCACCCCCTTGGGGTAGGTGGTGAAATCCACACCGGCCACCGCCCGGAGTCGGTACTGAATCTGCACCCGCCTCGCGATCTCGAAGTTCACTTCGTTGACGTCGTCCTCGACGTTGGTCCCGCCGTACAAGACGTTCCCGTACTTGAACAGCGCCGAGGTGCTGGGCTTGTTGATCGACGTTGGCGCACTGGCCGTGGACCCGGGAACTTCGACCAGAAAGACTTCGAGGAAGACCAGGTCATTGCGAGACCCACTCCCCGGCGGCGCCGGCAGCGTGATCTGGCTCAGCGTCGACGAATTGAGATTGCTGCCGACCTCCAGCACGGGGAGGCCGTCCACATAGGCTCGCGATACGGCAATCCGGAAGCTGTTGGCCGGAAAGCCGGGGCTGAACGAGAAGGCTCCGCGTGTGGACCAGCCCGAGGCCCCCAGCCGCCGGATCAACTCCCGCAAGTGGTTCACCTGCATGACCGCTCCGGCCGCCACCTCCTTGCTGGACACCGGCACATCCAGGCCCAGCACCATCATGAGCTGGTTCGTGTCGAGCAAGTTCCGGTCTGCATCCGGATCCGCCGGATCGAGGCTCAAGACGTTCCGGGTCCGTTCCCAGGGCATGCGCGCACTCCTTTCTTAGGCCGACGTCAGACGCACATTCATGATGACGGGCTTGGTGCCCGCCGCCCGGTGCCGGTGCAGCAGGGCCAGCACGTCGTTCAACGCAAAGGGCAGGTCCCGGCTGTTGAAGCCGAAGGTGTACCGAGCCGTATCCCCGTCCCCGCCCAGGCCAGGCGAGGTCAGATGGCCGTCGGTCCGATGCAGCGACGCCACATCGACCTGATCGGTGAGGAGCTTCTGCGGGAGCGCCGCCAGAAACTCCTCGAGGGTGTAGACGAACGCCACGGCAATGGTGACCGTGAGCCAGACCCCAAAGGTCCCTGGCTGTTTGTTGGTCACGTCCGTCAGGGCGACAGCGCCCGGCTGGGCCGGCCAAGGACCCGACGCCGCCAGGAAGTCGGGCTGGAGATGGCCATCCGTTCGATGGCGGGGCCCGGGTCTGTCCACGAACCGATCGGTTTTCAGGGCGTAGAGATAGAGCGTCTGAATGTCCGCGGTGACCGGAAAGGCTGTTTCGAGAATCCGCTTCAGCGCATAGGGCTGGGGGCGTTGCTGGATCGTCTCCGCAATGATGCGCGTGGCGTACTGATCATCAGTTTCCACGGCGCCGCGGCGCGGGACGAGGAAGTAGTCCCCCCAGCGATCGAGCCAGGCGCCCGAGGCCTTCGTGCGGAGGTCAAGCTGATCGACCGCAGTCTGCCCGTCCGCGCTGGCGCCTTCTAAGCCCTTCGCCATCGTCTGGAGTAGGGCCGTCAGGTGCGTCTCAGCCAATCGCCCATAGACGCGCCCCAAGCGTTGCCGGAGTCGGTCGGCCGTCGTCATGCTGCCGTCACCGTCATGGTGCCCAAGCGCAACCGTTGCCCGACTTGGGCGGTGACATCCGCCGCCGGCGTCGTCAGGACCAGCGTGCGGACCCCTTCAGCCGCCATCAACGCCGCCAGCAGGGCTTCCCAGTCTAGGGAGTCGCCGATGCCGAGACGATCGAAGACCGCCGCCGCCGCCGCCGCCAGTGCCGTCTGCACCGCAGCCAGACTCGCCCCCGACTTCAGCGTGACCCCCGTCACCTGCACGTTGACCGCCACGGGAGTCGCCGCGACCACTTCCGCGATCACGCCAGCCGCTCGATACCCGATGACGGGCCCCCCCTGCTCATCCAGATAGCCGTCCAGCACTTCCTGCGTCCGGCTCACGAGCGAGTTCGACGCCGTACCGGAGCCATTGTCGATGTACACGGTGAAGAGCCCCACCGGCTCACCTGGGTCGGTCAAGTAGGGTTCCACAACCTTGGCGAGCCGGACCCGTTCGAGGATGCTGCCCGTCACACTGTCCACCAACCTCACCGTCTTCGCCCCGGCCTCAATCCCGTTGATCGGTGCGCGCGCCAAGGTGGAGATAAAGTCCTGGAAACGGGTCTTCCGCGAGCCCTCGGATTCCTCGTCGGTCCCCCCGGTCGTGGCCGCCGCATTGGTCACGGTTTCGATCCCCAGGATGGCGGTCTGGAGCTGGGTGATGGATTGCGCGGCCACGTTGCCCGCGGCGCCGGCCGTGACGGCCACGATCGGCACCGAGACCGAGGTCTGCCCCGTGACCAGCGTGGCCGCGCCAATCGTGTGGAAGACCACGCCGTCGGCCGTCGCCACGCGCGTTCCGTCGGGAATCCCATAGTCGGCATCCGCCGGCGTGCTCCGACCGAAGGTCACGGTCCCGGTGGCGGCGGTCGCCGGCGCCAAGGTGAAGTCGAAGGCCGTATACATCGCCTCCGGAATCGCCGCCTCCAACGCCTTGTAGAGTCGGTAGTAGAACTCCTCCAGCTCCATCGCAAACGACTCCACCAACGTCCGGTTCACCGAGCCGACATTGAAATCGGTGATCACGGTCTGGACCGACGCCAGGAAGTTCAGCAGCGAGGCCGTAATCTGCTCGAAGTGCTTGAGATCGAACTGCACCCGCGCCATGGCTCGTCCTATGCCGCTCTCGGAAGCACCAGGTTGAGCGGGACAATGTCGTCGGCCCCGATGACCTGACAGGTCGCCTCAATGGCAACATGGTCGGCCTGTGCCTCGACCGTCACGTTGATCAGAGCGCGAATCCGGGGATCGCCCAGCAAGGTCTGCATCGCTTCCAGCCGGATCAATGACACCGTCGAGATATCCAGCGGCTGTCCCAGGTAGAGCTCCAGGTTGGAGCCGTACTCCGGGTGGTAGACCAGCTCCCCTTTCCGCGTCATCAACCGGTGCAGGAGTGCCTGCTTGAGGTTCTCGACTCCGGACACCGTGCGCCAATCACCGGTTCCAGCGTTCGCCTGCAGATCGCCCTGTACGGAGAGCGCCAGATCACACCCAAGCAGCACGTCATAGGGGTCGACCTCGACGGCCAGGGTCGCCCGCTGCACCGCTGGATCCGCCAACGACGCCGGGAGCAGGAGGGCATCCCCGACCCCCAAGACGCGGCTGCCGGCCAGGTAGGTGCCGCCGGTCGTATCGATGAAGGGCGGTGTGAG
Source organism: Candidatus Nitrospira neuquenensis (assembly GCF_979578155.1). Classification (NCBI taxonomy): domain Bacteria; kingdom Pseudomonadati; phylum Nitrospirota; class Nitrospiria; order Nitrospirales; family Nitrospiraceae; genus Nitrospira; species Candidatus Nitrospira neuquenensis. The sequence continues at coordinate 52,664 of NZ_CEFZDU010000034.1, forward strand.
CTGATTGAGTTCCGCCAACACCCACCACTGATCGGCGTTCCCGAGCAGTCGGCGGGCGATCTGCCGGAGCGTGTCGCCCTCCCGAATCGTATAGCGTTCCAGCGACATCGCCGACGGTCAGCCTCCCAAAGGACGCGGCACCGTGACCTGCACACGTGGCCGCCAGGACACATCGCGGATCCGTGGGAACGTGCTCGCGCACCCACTCAGCTTGAAGAGGTTCAGCATGGCCTGCAGGCTATCCCGCAGCCCGCGGATGAAGTTGTAGGGGAACGCCAGGATCGACTGGACGGCGCAGAGGATGTTCCGAAACGCCGTCCGGAGCTGACGGAGTGCCGTCCGCATGCGAGCCGTGAGGATCTGCAGATTCACGCCGAAGGCAGTGATGTTCGCCAGTTCCCTGATGCCGGCGACGAGATTCAACGCTCCCTCGAAGGGAGATGCGATGAAGGAGGAGACCTTGTTGGTAAAGTCCGCCACCTTGTTCTTGAAGTCCTTGAGCCGTTCCAGCAACGACTTGGCCTGCGAGAGGAACGATGGCCCCGTATCGGAGACGAAGACTTGGTCGAACGGCGGCGGCAGGGGCTGGGCTGTCTCCACAGCCATCGCCAAGTCCTCCTCTGCCCAGCCGACGTCTTCCGGGGTGAACTCGGGCTCGCGGCTGATCCACTGACTGGTAAGCTCATCCAGCACGCCGGCATCGCCGGGAGACGCCGCAGCGGCAGCGTCGACCTCGTCCAAGGCGGTCTCCAGTTCCGCGGTGAAGGTCTCCAGGGCCTGGGACAGGAGTTGCTCACGCGCCGGTCCGCCGAGCAAGGCGCTCCCTGTGGGGTCCGCAGAGGCCGCCTGTCCCTCAGGCTGCGGCTTCTTCTTGAGGTTCTGGAGGCCCGTAAACCGGAATTCATAGTCCACCAGCATGGGGCGGTCCTTGCCCCGTCGCTTGATGGGGAGTCCTTCCGGTTCGATGACCCAAAAATCGTCATCCCAGTGGTCGTGAAAGACCATCTGGAGGGGGGCATGCGTCGGGCTGCCCGTCTGCACCGCCTCGATCGTCCGCTGGCGATTCACCCGGAGGTATTCCTCGACTAGATCCGAGAAGGCGTGAAAGGCCAGGTACCCGTCCACGCGGTTGCCCTCGGGCGTGACGCTGAGGCCGATGTCCGCCGAGCGCGCCCGCCAGCTCGTAGTGCCCCGCATGACCCATCGAGGCAGCCCCAACCCGAAGGAGTCGACCCAGGCCCCGTGCGGGGTCTGGGTGACCGTCGTGCGGGCTGGATACTCGCGGGTGAGGTCTTCCGGGTTCATGAAGAGGGTCAGGGCGCCGGTGCAGGACGCCCGCTGGCCGTTCCGGACCACGTCAAACGGATGCGGTCCCCCGCCATCGAGCAGATGGAAGGTGTAGATGCGGCTCCGCTGGGCCTCCGCGGAAAACCTGGTCAGCGTTCCCATTACGTCGCCTTCGCTTGCCCGGAATAATCAGTGTCCTGCACGAACGCCGGGATGGGCGCGGTCGGCACCCCGGAATTGTTCGGTCCAGCCTGCACACCGCTGTGGACGTGGGCATCGAACGCCGCCTTGATCTTGTCCAAGGCCGCCTTGAGCGCGACCCAGTCTTCGCCCGTCGTCCCGCCCAGGTGCAGGTGTAGGCCCGGCGACGGGTTGCTACTGGAGAGCGTCAGATCGTCAGCCGTGATGGTCAGGTTGCCGGCCACGGTGACAGAGCCATTGGTGCCGACCGAGAGCATCCAACTCGCCTCGTAGCTCTCGGTCACACCCCCGGCGACGGTTTCCTGCTTCGTCGCCCGATAGTCTTCGGTGACCGCGCCCTCGATGGTTTCGGATTTCGTGCTCTTCCCCACGATCGTCACGCTGCCGTCCGGATTGACCGTGACGCGCGTCCCCGTGGTGTGCTCGAGGTGAACGGTTGGCGCATCCTTGACGGGAATGGCATAGGACTTCATCCGTCGGGTTTGGCCCTGACGTTCCTGGCGCTTCCGCTCCGCCTTGGCCGTGCCTTCTCCTACCCGGATCCGTGTCCCCGAGGGATGCACCCATTCCGCATTGCCGTCAGCATCGACCAGGCTGTACACGCCGGAATCGTGATGGGACAGCCGATCCGCGGGCCGCTTGCCCGGCCAGGCCAGATTGGCGAGGTCCTGATACAGCGAGCCCAGCCAGACCGCTGACTGATCGCTGCCGTGCAGAAAGACCACCACCCCGAAGTCGCCGACCCGTGGCATGTCCAGATCGCCGACATAGGGCCCGGCGCGGTGTTGGAGGATACGGGCCTTGAGGCCGGCCGGGTTCGATCCGGCGCGCGTGCTCAGGAGCCCCGCAAGCGCCGGCAGCACCACCAGGACGGCATGATCCTGGGGCGAGTGCCCGACGACTTGAGCCAGGTAGAATCCGCGCAGATGAGGGAGGTCCTGCCCCTCTTCTTGCTGCGTGCCGATCATGGCTTGTGGAAACATCGCTTACTCCGGCGCCGCCTGACCTTTGCGAATAAGCTCCTCGTAATACTTCCGCACCTCTGCCCCCGCGACCGTGACCAAGCCGGCCCCCGTGAGCTTGTCGCCGTAGGTCTCATAGTCACGGGCCGGCAGACCGCGCGTGAGCCCGAGGGTGGTGGTGGCCCGCTCGTTCTGGACAAAGTGATGGCTCACCTGCTCGACGTAGAACTCGTAGGGCTTCTGCCAGTTCGAGTGATCCAGAAGCCGTTCGCCCACGTGAATGTGTGGCAACAACTTGAAGGTCTTACTCCCGGACCGAAACTGATCGTTCAGCACGTTCCAGGACGCCATCCGCCAATTCAGCGCCGTGTAAAACTGCACGATGGGGTCCTGCAGCGTATCGATGGCCTTGGGCTGAATGAGCGACGTCGCCGGCAACATCGGTCGGTACCCGTACCGCCGAAATTTCGGTTCATCGATGATCCCTGGCACGCTCAACAGCCAGTGCTTCTCCCCGATCCAGGCGTACTGCGGGGACACCAGGTAGAAGTTCGCCTGCTCCTCATCCGAGACCGAGAGCACGTGATCGAAGGGCTCCCCCATCAGGTCTTCCACCCCGACCTGATGCCGGACCAAGGCTGTCCAGGCATCTGCCCTCACCCTGTCGGATGGACGGACGACCGTCTCCGGGACCCCGACGTCGATCCCAGGCTCAGACGGCGTCGAGGGCGGAACACTCGTCGGCGGAGCCGGTGGCGGGGTCAAATAGGGAAACGGGGTCGGCCGGAGAAATAGGGTCGGTGCTGAACCGTCCTTGCCCAGCACAAACTGAGCGTCCTGGGCCGTGACCGCGTCGCCGCCCCCAAGGCTGCTGACCCGCCTGGTGTCGACCCACAGCTCATGAAAGGGCGGGCTGGCCACCTTCACAAAGAACGACCAGAAGCTCCCCTCGCCCGCCAGGAACTGAAAGTCGAGTCCGGCCGGGACTTCGGCGCCATAGGATTCCAAGCGATAGGCGAGGGCATCCCAGAAGTCCCGCTGTCTCCCCTGGACCGTCAATTTGATCTGCAGGAACTGCTTGTAGACGCGGTCGAGCAGGCGCTCGATGACCTCATCCGGCTTCGCATTGAGCAGTGAGGCGTCGATGAACTCCTGCATCTTCAGCAACGAGGCGCCGAGGAACGTCCAGTACGTCACGATCCCGTTCACAAAGAGCTTCCCGACATCGCGCCCGCGGACCTGAATGACGTGCTGGGGAACGCCGCGAGCGGTCAGCGCGACGGTTTCGGTCACCCGGTCCACGAACCCGATCATGATCGTGTGCAGCTCGCCTTCCCCCCGGTCTCCGAGGCGGCCCTGGTAATTCATCATCTGAATCACCACCACGTCCTGGGGGCGGATTTTGTCCGTCCAGGTGAGGCCGTCTCGATCCCGCACAGCCGCCAGGGTGAGCTCGAAGACGCCGGCCGGCGTGTCCATGCTCAGCCGCTTGTCGGTCCGGCAGGCGATGAGGTCGCCGCTTGGGGCGTTCCCATGGGGCCGCGCAGGGTCGACCATCCCCTCCAGTTCCCAGGACCGCGCCTCGCCGTGGATCTCCACGAGACAAACGGGATATCCCATCAGACCGTCATCCCCGTCTGGTAGAGCCGTCGACGCACCGACGACCGGTGGGTCATGCCCATGCGCTCCTGCTCCAGAGCCCGGAGGACAAACGGAATCAGCGCGTCGGCGGGCAGGCTCACGCCCTCAGCGACCCCCTCGCCCACGAGGCGAATCTCGCCAGCAGCCTGGATCCGCACGTCCAAGGCCTGCGGGGTCGGCGCTCGGCCAGCCTCCCCGGGACTCCAGGCCTGCGGGTAGGGTTTGCCCTGCTGACGTTCTTCGCGCTCCAAGATCCAGTCGGAGATGGCCGCGCCTTCTCGGTCGGCCTCCCGTGCCTGACGGTCAGCCTTGCCAGGCTTGGCCGCCTGTTGTCGCCACCATTCCAAGGCCTGCGGGGTCGGCGCTCGGCCGAGTTTCTCGTCTGCCGCCATGTCGGCCAGGAATTGGTCCCGCAAGGAGGGAGACAGCCCTTTGACCATCTGCCGCACCTGTTCAGCCAGCGTGCTCAGTTCCTGCTCGGAGAGCGCCTCCTCCTTCAGACGCGCCCCGGCCAGCCCACGGAGGGCCGCCACCGGAACCCCCTTCTCCCGTGCCACCCGCTCGACACTGGACCGGTTGAGCGATTCCACCGGGCGCCCCGCCAGCGTCGCCAACCAGTCGGCCGCCGCTTTCTTGATGTCCTTGGCCGCTTCCCGGAAGGCTGGGGACGCTTCAGAGACAGCCGCCGAGAAGGCTTCCATGATCTGGGTATCCTTCAGGCGGAGTTGTTCGACTTTGCTCAATTCCACCGACGGCGTCGTGCCGCTGAGAATCCGTCGCGCATCGCCCCCCTGGCCCCGCTCAAACAGCGCCGCCAGGAGGTCGAAGGGTCCCATCTGCTGCACCCGTTCCGGCGTCATCCCCGGCAATTTCTCCACCGCATCGGCGAGGGCTTGCTGGGCCTTCAGGCCCTTGGCCGGTTCCATTCCGAAAACCGCTTGGAACATGAGCTGCTCACCGCCGGCGCCGCTGCCCGCCCCCAGGCTGCGAGCAATCGTCGGCAGGAGCTGCCGGACGCGGGCATTCCCGCTGAGCAACAGCTCGGGCAACATCTGTTGCACGTACTCCAGTTGCTGGATCTCGGTCATGTGCCCGTAGGAACGGCCCGCATACCCCGTCAGGCCCAGCTCTTGTGCGGATGGCGCCCGCCCGCCGAAGTGGCCGAGGATTGCCTGTTGAATGAACCGCTGCTGGGCGACGGACTGAGGCCGCTGGAACGCGGCGAGCAGGTCTGTCACCTGTTGCGCTCCCCGCTCCCCGGCAAAGAATCGCCCCCCGCCCGTGAGCAACCCTTGGATGGACGCCAAGCCGGCCACGTACTCGCGAGAGACGGTCCCTGTCTGGGCGGCGGCGTGCTCCGTCATGGCCAGGAGTGCCTTCATGGTTTCGCTCGCGTCGACCCCTTGACGCATGCCCTTTTCGACCGCCGCCGCCATCAGAGCCCAGAACTGGCCTTGCTGGGCCGGCTCCGCCGTCCCGAGCTGGGTGACTCGACGGCCGAGCGCGGCGATCATCTCGGGCGAATCCCCGAACCCATAGGCACGGGCAAAGCGGGCTTGGGCCTCCGTCGCCCGGAGCAGCGTGTTGGGCGACGTCGGCATCCCATAGGCGTCGACCAGACGCGCCACGTGCTCCCCGGCATACCCCAGCCGCTCGAACTCCGGCCGGATCTGGCCGGGACGCGGCTCGTAGAAGCGGCGTAGGTTCGGCCCCATCCCGGTGCGCCGGCCCGTGTTCAGGAACGCCAGGTCGATGTCCTCGCTGTACTTCGCCATCTCGCTGGCCTTGCCTTCCGCCCACAGCGCCGTCCCGCCCACGATCGCCGGAATCGCCAGCAACGGATGCCGCATGATGAATCGGCCTGCCCCCGCGAACAGCGCTCCCAGCGCCCCGCCACTCATGGCCTGCTGGATCGTCAGGCCCTCCAGCGAGCCTTTGCCCTGCATGGCCCCGCCGACTGCCTCATCGGCGCGTCGCTGCGCGACCACCCGCTGCAACAAGTAACTGCGCGCCTGTGTAGTCTCATAGGCCTGCCGGAGCGTATAGGCGAGGTCCTTGGCCCGGTCGGTCTCCTGTTCCTTGGCGACCCGTTCCGCCTGGCGCCACTCTTCCCGCAGCTCACGCACCGCTTTCCGCTGCTTTTCCACGAGCGCGGCGATTTCCCTGTTGTGGTCGTGGATCTTCCCCGTGGCCCCCAGGATCCGGCCCAGCTCGTTGTTGACCCATGTCAGGTTGGCCTGGCTTCGTGCCTGCACGTCCTCATAGGGGTCCATGGGGAGACGCGGCGGCCGTGGCGGACCGTGGAATTCGGGGCCGGGCAAGCCGCGGTTGGCCTGCTCACGCTCACGAAGGATGTCCGTCGCGGTCCGCCCCGGAACGGGCAGGAATCCCCGGCTTTCCGCCATCTGCTCCTGCCAGGACCGGCCGCCCGCGGGCGGCGTCCCGACGTGGGCACGGCGGAGCTGCTCAGCCTGCCGTGCGAGGTCCTCGAGCGCCTGTTTGGCGGCCTCGATCGAGCGGGCATCGAGCTGGAGCGCCGGCGTCTGCCCGATCGTCTCTTGGATCTTCTGGATCTCGGCTTGGGCCCGTTCTCGATACTCCCGCGCAGCCTGTTCGGCCTGCGAGGTATCCATGGCCAGCTTGCCGTGGAGCCGAATGGAGACGTTTTCAGGCATGAGCCTCGGAGTCCTGCAGCAGTGCCTTCACCTTGGCCTCATAGCGTTCCTGCACGGGATCCGGCGGCGGAAGTGGATGATCCAGCTCAACCTGGGCCAGGATCAGGTCGAACTGCGGGTCCGTCAGGGACAGGACGTCAGGACTGAATGGGCTGACCCCCAGGATGCGCGACACCAGCCAGCGGTTCCGCTCACGCGGGAGCGCCGCCAGTGCCTTGACCGCCGACGGGTCCGGGAAACGTGTCGCGGAAGGCGACATACCTCCCGTAGATGTCCCAGAGGAGCTCCTCGTCGAGGATCGCCCCGGGGTTCGGCTCCCGCTTGATGACCTTCCCAGCTGTGTCCTTCTCGATCTCGTACCACCAGTCCGGGGCGTCGCGGACGACCACAGCCAGCGTGCTGAGCATCACCGCCAGCCCAGCCGTACTCATGTCGAGCTGCTCCAGCGGCACACCCTCTCGAAGGGCATGCTGCAGGACGCCGATCCGCATCCGGTCGAGCTGCGTCGGGAGAGCCACCGTGATCCGTCCCTTGAGCTCGGGGAGCTTCTTGGACTGGACCTCGAAGGTCTGGGTGTACTGCACGCCGAGCGCCACCTTGGCCGCGGCGACCTCGTTGTCCTGCTGTCCCATCGTGCCTCCTGCTTATTCCGCCGGCCGGCCGACCGGACCGGTAGAGAGGCCCATCTGGGGGTGGGCCCCTTCCCGCACGTTCTTGGCCACGAACGTCGCGTTCTGTCCGGAGAACTGGTTGGCTGTCACCTGGTAGTTGTGTCCCTCGATGGTGCACTCCTCGTACACCATGATCGTTTCGTCGCGGTCGTCGAGAATCTCGAAGTCGATGAGCCCGGCCTCCAGCGTGTTGTCCGGCCCCATCGGCGCCATGTTCATGAGCTGGACCGCGTCGTTCAGCTTCTTCCGCTGGATCACGAACTGATCGAGCGTGATCCGCCCAGACCATCGCAAGGGGTTGTTCTCGAAGGGACCGACGGCCCCCAGTGCGTAGGCCCCCTCGGTCCCGTAGTTCTGCTGCATGCTGGCGCTGCGGCCGTAGCCGACCAGGAGGCCGCCCGCCATGATCCGCACGACGTGCCCGCCCTGGGCGATTTGGTTCTTGGCGTCTGCCATGCTCGTGCTCCTTCGCTAGGGATCCTCGTGGCCGCTTACGCCGCCGCGACGATCCGAGTTGGGGTCAGGCCCGCGGTGATCGTGATGTAGGCCACCTCGCCGACCGGATGCGCCTCGAAGGTCACGGCCACCAGGTCGAAGCCGTCGAACTCCACCCGCACATTCTTGAAAGCCGGCTCGGGATTCCCGTCCGCGTCTGTGCCCTCGGTCAGGACCCCGGTCAGGTTGGTCGCGCTCCTCGTCAACGCCTGGAGCTTGGAGACGATCGCGTTCTTGATGTTCGTGATCGTCTGCTTGTCCGCCGTCCCGCCGACGAACCGCTCCACCGACTTCCGCACCTCCCGCGCGATGTAGTCGGCGATCCGCACCCCAGCGACCTTCCGCCAGACGACGTTGGCGTCCTTCAGGTAGGTGGTGATCCCCTGGACGATCCGGAAGATGCCGTCCGAGGGCACGGCCTCGAAATGGAGCACGCCCTTGTCCAGGAGCTGTTCGATCTCCGTGAGGGATAGGGACTTTTCCAACCCGGACACCCGGATCTGCTTGAAGGTCAGCGGCGTCGCTGGGACCACGCCGGCCGCCATCCCGCAGGCGATGGCCGCGCCGTACATGGGGGACAGCGCGTCGATCTCGCCCGTGCGCAGATTTCGGCGCTTGATCCCGGGATAGCAGAGAGCCGCCCGCTTGTCCGCCAGCTCAGCGGCCCGCGCTACGGCTTGGGCGACGGTTTCGGCGGCCGCGCCCCCGACGAAGGTCATCCGCTCCTTGCGCTGCTTCACGTCGCTGGCGAAGGTGCAGTGGGCGAGGGCCATCGCATGGATCGCCGCGTCCTCGGAGGCCACGAAGATGAAGCTCACGTCTTCCTGCTGGAAGGCATCGAGGGCATCCTGCCAGTCCTGGTTCGTGGGCGCGCTGCCCTCCGACCCGCCGGACAGGAAGCTGTAGGCGATGTTGGCCGGGGCATTGCTCGCCCCCGTGACCCGGGTGCCCTCGACCAACTGCGAGTTGGCCTTGAGCCAGTACAGGATCGCCCCGATGTTGGCCGTGTGCGTGTAGGCCGCGGTCTTGATGTCCTGGTTGCTGACCGCGTCCAGGTCCTCCACCGGCATGTTCGGATCGCCCTGGATGGTGGCCGTGTAGTCGGCCAGGGCGTCCAGGTAGTCCACGAGCTTGCCGAGCGTGTTCACCGACGGGTTGGTCAGATCCAAGTTCAACTCGGTCACCCAGGGGTCCACCCCGCTCGTCGCCTGCGTCTCGAGCTTCAGCGCCGTGGCCGTGTCCCCGGTTTTGGTGACCGTCATCCGGGCGGCGAAGAGGCTGCCGACGTACTGGATGGCGAACGCCGGTCCGAGGTTGTCGCCCACCTCGAACACCTCCGTGTCCAGCACGTCGTTGATCGTGATCTTCTTGCCGGCGACCGAGCCGTTCTCCACCTTGACCCGGATCTGATTGGTCCAGACCCCATAGTCCCGGCTCTTGAGCGTGATCACGTCCGCCGCGCCCGCGTCCTTGAGCACGCGCGAGGCCTGCACGGCCTGGTTGAGCCGGTAATACTTCACCTCGCCCGCGCCGGGGACGTCCGGGCTCGGGTCGTACATCAGCTCGATCACGGACAGGAGCGTCCCGCCCCGGAGCTGTGCCCGGGCCTCGATCGGTGAGTTGATGGTGGTGATCGTCCGCGGGAGCCCGCCCAGCGCCGTCCCGATCACGCCGATGGTGTTGGCCGCGCCCACCCGGTTGGGCACCATGGCGTCGGCGTTCACCGTCGCATAGACGCCTGGCTTGCTGATCTTGCGGCCCCCGAAATAGATGCCTTTGTCCGGCATGTCAGCCTCCTTCGTGTGTCAGTCCGTCACACCGGGCCACCGTGGCCGGCTGGACGGCGATGAGTTTCCGCCCCTCGAAGATCAGATAGTGGCACCGCCGCGGCGCCTGCCTCGGTTCCACACAGACCGGCACTTCGGTGATCCGCTGGGCCCTCATCACGGCCTGGCCCACCCAGAGCGACGGCGCCTCTGGCAATCGGAGGGGCGCCACGTACTGCAACCAGATGGCTGCGAGGAGCGCCGCGCCCTCCATGCGCCTCCGTTACCCGGCCGGCTGGGCCGCCCACTGGTGGAGCGCAGCCCGCCACTGGGCCTCCGTCCGTCGCATCGCCCCCTTGCGCTGCAACGCAGCCCGCCGAAAGCCCGCCAGGAGCGTTCGGTTTTCCCCGCTCGTGGCCATGAATTCCTGCAGGCTCATCAGGGGCGCCGCGGTGGGCGCCGCCTCACCAGCCGACACTTTCGTCTCCGACCTGGGCTCGGCAGTCCGTTCCTCTCCTCGCTTCGGGTTCATGGTGGCTCCTTCTACGGTGCCGCGATCGACACCCCGGTCAGGGTGGGCTCGATCACGTCGATTTCAGCGATGACCGGCTCGTCCGGCGTCTCCCGCACGCTGGTCTGCATCTGCCCCGTCAACGTGAGGGCCCCGATGAAGAGCGGCATGTTGTACTTCTCGAACTCCTCGAGGTACTGGCCGGTCATGGACAGATTCATGACTCCCAGGGTTTCCATCAGCTCCCGCACCGAGACGAGCGCCCCCTTGAGGGTCCGATACAGATGCCGACGGGTGTCAGGGTTCTCGCTCCACCCCTGGACGCGGATGTGGACCTCCGAAAGGTACCCCCGCCGGCGGACCTTCACGTCACCGGCCTCATCGAGCTGATCCAACTCGTCCGCCAGGGTGAACGCCACGGGCGTGTCCGCGTCCAAATGCAGCGACACCACCGGAAACTTGGAGTCGATCAAGGGTGGGCCTTCGATGATCTGGACCACGTTGACCCCAGCCCGGACCGGCAGCTTCGCGGTCTGGATCTGCCGAGCCAGGTACGACTTCAGGTAGGCCAGCAGTTCCCCGATGACATCGACTTCCTCGAAGGTGCTCGCCTCTGGCGTCCGGGCCTGCATCGTGGCCGCGACGGAGACCTCGCTCTCATCGGCGTTGCAGGCGAAGATCGCGTAGTAGTAGGTCGTTGCCCAGCTCAACGCCTGCAGGTCCAGCGTGGTGCGATACTGGTCGGCCTGGATCAGGTCATCCGGGAGAAAGACCGAGCGGTATTCACCGGCACTGACGCCGCCCCCGCTGTAGACCACCGTCGCGCCAGGATCGGTGTGCCCGGTGATGTCGTTGGTCAGCTTCCGCAGGATCTTGACGTGATGAAAGACCGGGTCGGTCGGCTGCACCCACAGCAGCCGGACCGCGCCCCCGAACGTCAGTGGCCTCGCCTCTTGGAAGGTGACCGGATTCATCCCTCAGCCCCCACCGCCGCCGCCCAGAGGGCCGCGTCGGCCTTCAACGCGCCATCGAACCAGTCAGACGCCAGAGCGCGCAGGTCCTGCGCCGTTTTCTGGGCCAGGTGCTGGGCCTGGTAGGGCTGGATCCGCCAGCCCTCAGGCTGAGCCTCCGACAGCGTCCGAATGGTCAGGTATGCCCCGTGTCCGGCCCGGCCCGTACGGAACAGACCCGTCAACTTCCGCGCCTCGATCGACTGGGCCGAATAGCCGAGCTGCGTCAGTTCCGTGAGCGTCAGACGGCCGGGGCGCCGACTGTAGAGGAACCGCTGCACCATGCCGCCCCGAGTGTTCGGCCCACGCTCGAAGTAGCTCCCAACGACCTGCGAGGGCTTCTTGGTCTGCATGACCGCCAGCACCTTCGGCGGCAGGACGTTGGAGCCCCACTTGGCGCTGGTGGCCTGGAATCGCTGCCCCCCTGTCCCCCCTGGCGCCGTCGTGGCATGCCGAAAGGGGATGGACAGGTACTTCTTGCCAACCTTGCTCACACGTGCCTTGGGCGCGTAGGACAGGACGGCGTGCAAGTCGATGAGGGTGCCGCCATCTTCGATCGTCTCGGCTTGCGGATCGGCCGTGGCGATCTCTACCGACAGGCCATCAGGGGCGATCTCGGCCGGACGGAGCGCGATGCTGTTCGCATACTCCTGCCGGTTGAGCCGGACCATGGGCGGCCCGAGCTTCAGCGGCCGGCCTTCCGTGCCGGGGATTTGCGTCGCCCGCTCCCGCCAGAGCGTGACCCCGACCTGGCCGAGCTCGCCCAGGCGTCGAATCGTGTTGGGGAAGAGCTGGGCCACGGCATCCGGGCGAAACGCTTCCCGAATCAAGCGGTCCACCTGCGGCGGCAGGAACACCGTGAGCGGGATCTGGACTTCGATGCGCGCCATCACGTCACCGCCTGGAGCAGGAGCGGCATGTGCCGGAGATGCACCCGCCGCGGCAGCGCCTGGCCCCCGATCGGTCGATCATGCAGGAGATCCTTGTAGACGCCGTATTCCGGATGTGCCTCGAAGAGCACCGAGTATTGCTGCCCTGGCTGGAGCTCGTTGGTGACCCACGCGAAGGTGTTCCCGTTCAGGGTGTAATCGCCTTCCCCGGCGACGACCTCGACAAACTCTTTCTTGGCGCCATTCACGATCGCCCATACCTTCAGCACGCTCTGAATGGTGCGATACTTCAGCGTGTCGTTCACCCCGCGGGTCAGGATCATGGTGAGCGGCAAGACGGCCTGCGTGAGCGTGAACCGGTCGTACTCCCCGGCCCGATAGGCAGGCGAATCGGAGGGGATGATCGCGACGATGTCCCCGTTTTCCCACTGCGAGAACGGCGCCCACTCACGCCGCAGATTCACGCCGTTGAGGCCAATCGTGACCGCCTGGGGCGATTCCCAGATGAACCCCCTTCCCTGGCAGACAGCACAGGCCGGATCGGCTCCACCAGTGCGGGTGGTGCGGCAGGGGCAGACGAGGGCCCGCTCCCACGTTGCCGGCTGGCCGGCGAGGGCGAGCATCGCATTGAATCCGCAAACCGAGAACCCGAGGCCCTCCATGTCCCCTCACACCACGGCCAACCGCACCCCCTTGATGCGGTCCCGCAGATGACTTTCCTTTGTTCGAGTGTCTTCGCGGTATGTCTTCAGGTCCCAGGAGAACGACTGGGTGATCCCATCCCCAGACGAGGAGAACGACGCCGGGAGGAGCCCATCCGCCGCGATTTCCAGCACCGCCAGACGCTTGACCAACTCCAGGATGTCCTGGTCATGGACTTTGATCTCGTCGGGCCCGTCGAACCCGGCGGTGTAGTCCACGAAGATCGCCTGGGGAATGTCGCGCCCACCGCCTATGAGCGACAGGAGATAGGCGGTCATGGGCGCGTAGATCGCGGCTTGCGCGGGGACGAGCCGGATCACCCCGAACAACTTGTCCAGTCGAATCCAGGCAGCCGGGACGGTGAAGACCTTGGACTCGATGTTCGGAAACGCGAACACCATCCGTTCCACCGACCGGACCGGGTACCGCCGGACCCGCAGCCATCCCCAGCGTTCGCCCAGGAAGAAATCGGACTCGTAGTCGTAGGCCGGCTCTTCGAGGTCGAACTGATCGCCCGGTTGCGGCTCGCACTTGATGACGGTCTTCTTGAACAAGATCCCCAGGTCGCGGGCAAGCTGGTCTTCGGCCTGCCGGATCTTGTTCTCCAGGTAGCCGTCGCTGAAGGACTCGGCCTTCTTCAGATGGCAGACGATCCCAAACAGGTACGCCCGCAAGTCCGCGGCGGTGATCCCGCTCTTGGTGATCGGGTCCGGCATCCGTTAATCAAGCGTCTCCACTGCTGCCGCCGAGAGCGCCGCGGGCGCCGCGCCGATGGCCCCGGCCACGAAGGCCAGGTCGGTATACGTCACCGTGAGATGGGCGGCATCCAGGTTGTCCGTGTTGGCGTTGAACGGGGTCGCTCCCGCCGCCACGGCGATCCGCACGTGCCCAATGGGCGTTTCGTTGGCCGGGACCGCCGGAATGGCCGCGTTGCCGGCCCCCGTGGCGATGGCCCCCATGGTCAGCGTGGGCGTGCCGTTCGCCGCCAGGCTCATCAGGTACACGGCCTCCTTCACCGCGCCGGCGTCCGCCGCGATGTCGTGCGTGGTGTCCGTGAAGGCGACGTGGGCCGAGGTCTTCGTCTTGAACAGGCCGTTGTTCAGGTACGTGACGGTGTTGGCGATCTTGACCTTGTGTTTCTCGCTCGATCCGACATCGCCGATGGTGAGTCCGGCCGCCGACAGCGCCATGTACTTCATCGCCGCCTGGAGGCTGTCCATCGCGGTCTTGAAGGTGGCGTGATCGTCCCGCAGTTCGTTCCCCAGGGCGATGAGCGCGGCCAGCTTCTCGCCAAGCTGGGCCTGTTTGGCCGCGGGTGTCATCCGCGACACCTTGCTTTGTTTCGTCGCCATGCGCTGCCCTCCCTACATCTGGATTCCCGTGATCCGTCTTCGCTCGTCGTGATGGCCAGACGGGTTATACCTTGCCGCTCTTGCCCTTCTTCTTGCTGGCGCCAGACTCAGCCTCCCCGTCCACCATGGGCCCACTGGCCCGATCGGGCTCGTCGGCGGGGCCGGGCGCTGGCGCTTCCACGGCCGTAGTCAGCTCCGGCGCGGGACTCACGGTGGAGGCATTCGGCGCGGGCATGTCCCCGGTGTACACGACGTAGCCAGGGATCCGCAGGAACCGTTCGGCCTCGGCTGGCGTCAGGTCCTCGGACACCATCCCGCCCGGGACAGGGCTGAAGGTCTTTCCACTGACCAGCTCGGAGCAGTTGCGCAACGTGCACAGCACTCGTGGCATCACGTCCCCCTTCGCGTAGTGTCACGGGGTGGAGGCCAGACACCCCCACCCCATGCTCAGTCCCAGACTCCCTCCCGATCGCCCTCAGCCGACCTCAGGCGAAGGGATCCCAGTTCTCCTTCACCTTCTTCGGCAGGATGTTCTTGATGAGCACGTGCTGCCTGGCCTTCGTCACCCGCAAGTACCCGAACAGGAGCTGAGCCCACGGGTCCTCGGCCTTCGCGGTCGGATACAACTGGAACCGGGTCATCGGCAGAAGCTGCCGCCACCCGATCGCGTTGTACGCCGGCGCCAGGTTCAGCACGCACGCGATGCTGGTCCCCGGGATCAGCCGGTTGAGGTCCACGAAGGTGCTGGAGGCACCGGTCCGCGGAATCCGGGTCACGAGCCGGAAGTCCGTCTTGGTGTTGCTGCCGTTCTTCCGGCTGCGGTAGATCGCGTACCCGGTCTCGTCCTGCGCCGCCGAGGCCGTGATCGTGAGGGTGCACTTCTCCCCTGCGGCGATGGCCTGCTGGGCGGAGATCCGCAGGTCGGACTCGCCGTTCTTGCTGATGCCGGAGACCGCGTAGTAGTAGTTCCCCGCGTGCGAGGACCCGAACTTGCTCGACGCATCGCTCGCCACGGCCAAGGCGACTGCCTGCGGCTTGGTCGGGTCCGACGTGGTGTTGGTGGCCGGGCTCTTCGCTTCAGCCGGCATGTCGCCTTCCCGAATGAACACGTCCGGGTTCGTGCCGATGTCGCCGAAGGAGGTCCGAATGGCCTTGACGGGCGCGCCCAGCGTGACGCTGGCCGGGTTATTGTCCAGGTTCACCCGGAAGGCCGGATCGAGGTACAGGTCCAGGTCCGTCTGAGCCCGCACCGACAGGTACAGGTCGGTCGGCATGCCGAACTGACCGAAGTCGTAGACCGTCCCGGCCGCTTCCAGAATCTTCTGGAAGCCGTTGGAGTCCATCGGCTGGCCCTCCATGTCGATCACGTGATCGACGCTGTTGAGATCCGTGAGGATCTTGACCAGGCCGTCGTACTCCTCCGGCACCACCGAGGAGTCGCCGTAGAAGTTGCCCCACTCGGCCGAGGTCAACAGCTCGCGGGAGCCGTTGACCTCTTCCTGGGCCTTGGCGTTGACGATGCTCTCCTGGGCCATCTGCACGACCGACACGCTCCGGCGGGTCATCAGGTACTTGACGAACGCGACGCGCCGGTCGTACTGCCCGCTCGCGGACGCGATGTCACCCAGCTCGGTGTTGAACGCCCCGCCGACGCGGCCGCCGATCGAGGACTGCTCGACCCATTGGTCGACGGTGGCCCCAGCCGGCGTCTTCTTGAGAACGTTCATCAGCCGGAAGTGTTTGTTCTCCTGGATGGTGGCCATCAGGGTATGCTCCAAGCTCTCCAGCCGGAGCGCGCCACCGCCGCTCAGCGCGGCCACATCGGTCCCGTAGCCGGCCTCGATGGCCTTCATGAGCTCCTGCCAGGCGGGCAGCCCCATCATGACGCCAGCGGGGTAGCCCATCCCGAACTGGGCGTTGCCGTAGAAGGTGTTCATAGGGTCTCCTCATGGGCACCTCCCCGCGTGCGTCAGTCCCTGTGATCATCGCGGCTGGGCCAGGGTGTAGGGACGCCACCCCGTTCGCTGGCCAAGGCTAGGCCCAGCCACTTGCTTGATGTCGCGTCAGCTTCCCGTGGCCGCCTCGAGCAGCCGCTTGGGCGGCTCCAGGCCCATGCGGAAGTAGCTGTCCATCTCGGCGACCTCCACCGCCGACAGCCGGCCCGCCTTCTGCGCCTGGAGCGCCTTGGTCATGACCTCGCCCTGGTTCAGCTTGCCGGCGCTGCCCTCGCCCGCGGCGGCGCCGCTGGACTCCTTGTCGAAGATGCTCAGGACGCTCTTGCGCATCCGCGGCTGGTAGCCGAGATGCGCCACCTCTCCGGCCAGGGCCTTCTGGAGCGAGCCGAACGCCTGCAAGCTCTTGGCGATCGTCACCGTCCCCTCGAGCTGCCTGACGAGCTGCTCCTCCAAGCGCCCGATCCGCTCCTGCAGAGTCCCGAAGCTCTTCTCGATCTGGTCGAGATGCAGGTGGACGCCCTTGACGAACGCCTCGCCGTCCACCACGTCCGGATCGTCGATGGGCGGCTGCTGGACCGACTTCGTGATGGTCTTGGCCTGCTCCCACGGCCGTACCGGGGACTCGCCCGCCGCCTTGCCTGCCGGGGCCCCACCGCCCCCGTTGCCGTTCTCGGGCGGCTTGGCCGTGTGGGCCTTCAGGAAGGCATCCAGCCCCTCCATGGCGCCCGTGAACGCCTTTTCGAGCTGCTCCATCTCCTGCTCCGCGGCCGCCTTCTTGTCCTCGCCGGCCGCGACCGACTTCGCCATGAGCGTGGTGTTACCCCACATGCGCGTGCTCCTTTCGTTGGGTTGAGAGATCGGACAGGAATTGCCGGACGATGGTGAGGGCCTCGTCCTGCACGAGCCCCTGATCCATCAGGTAGTCCACCAGATCGCAGACGGTGAGCTTGTCGCCGCGGGGAGCCAGATCCCCCGTGCGCATTGCCCCTTCCAGGCGCACCACCGCGGCGCGGTAGCGGGGATCTCCGTGCAGGGATTCCCGCCGAAGGGCGCCGCCCCCAGTCAGCGAGGCGACATCCGTCCCGTACCCCGCGTCGATGGCCTTGGCGACCGGGGTGTAGTCGAGTCGAGACCCAGCCCCAATCCAGCACTTGGCGAACTCACCCAAGGGCATCAGCGACACACCGGGCACGGTCGGATTGACCGGCTCGCGCGAGAACCCGACGTTGTTCCAGAAGACCTTGCGGATGGCCCGGACGGGGACAGCCTCGCCTTTGGGCAGGATGGTGCCGGCTTCTCGGATATGGCCGCCGACCGAGGGGTACCAGACCATCGGCGGTTCTAGCTCGGTCAAGCTGGACCAGAATTCATTGGCCTTCTGGGCCATGGGGCCGGTGCCCTGATAGATGAATCCCTTGACGAAAGTACGCCGATCGTCGAACCGCACCTCGGTCGGCCGGCCAATCTCCCAGAGCCGCGGGTTGTCGATGTGCGGCATCTGGTAGCCGCGGATGGTGAGGTGGTCGATGTCGAAGTTGCCCTTGGCGAGGAAGTAGTCGCGAGAGTCGCGGAGGGCCTCCCGGAGGACGCGCTCCCCCTCCAAGTCCGTGCCCTCATTGCTGGGCTCGCAGTAGATGATCCGCTGCCCAGCTTCGAGCTTGGGCACAGCCTTGAGGGCCAGCGGAAAGGCCGTCAGCCGTTCCAGCGCAGTCAGCATGCCCGTTCCCTAGCACGCCACCATCGCCGGATTTGGACACTGTGGACACCGTGGACAGAAAAAGTTTCTGCACCGCTTGACATGATAAGGTTATCATATTATCATTTCCTCGGTTCACGGGGCAGTCAGTGAGGAGGTGCACGATGGAGAACGCGCAGGATTCAGGACTCTGGGAAGGCGTGGAAGTTGTCTCGACCTACACGCGGGCGCAGGCGATCGAGGACGGGACGTTGGTCGACGTCACCAGTGTCGCGAAGGAGGCAGGGATCACGTTCCCGGTGGCGCTCACGCGGGCTGTCTGGGACTGCTACGTGGAAGTGCCCGCCGGCGTGAGCTGCCAGGATGAGGCCGGGCGACTGTGGGACATCCTCTGGATGTTTCGGCAGTCCGCTCGCCACGGCAGCAACCCGCTGCTCTATCGGCTCTACGTGCGGAACGACAACCGCCGGCCGAAGCTGGTCACCCTGAAAGCGATTTGCGGTCCTGGGGATGACGGCGAGCCGGTGATCACGATCCTATTGCCGGAGGAGAACTGAGCATGGGGCGGACGGGATACAGCCGGAGACACTACCGCCTGGTCAGCCCGCTGCCCGACACCCTCGCTGACATTCGGGAGCGGAGCATCCACCAGCGAGCCTGCACGTTGGCGATCCAAGACCGAGAGCGACAGTTTCCAGTCCTGACGGCAGAGAATGCAGCCGAGGCCATCCGGTACCAGAACGAACGCATCATGTTCCACACGGAGAACCTGCATGCCTTGATGAGCGGCGCAGCCGAAGGCAAATGAACAGGCAACAACGGGCAGCGCCCGTCATGATGAATGACGGCCTGAAGTACGCGCTCCTGGCGCTGAGCTACTTTCGCCACCGGCACGACCTGGTGCCACGGTTCAAGACGGGGCGTCGCTGCCACCATCTCGTGCCGGTCAACTATCGGGAGCATGCGACCATGGCCAGGCAGTACATCCAGAGCGCCCGCGCAGCCGGCTTTCGCGGATCCATCCGGGATCAGGCGATGGCGGTCTTCGGCCAGAAGGAGCACGAGCAATGACGACCGTCACCCATCCCATGCGGCGAGAAGCCGCGTCGACCGTCTTCAGTAATGGCCGGCGTCGACCGGTCATCGTCAGCCTCGCCCCGCCCGGGGACACGATCGGCCTCCGGTTGAAGGGCGAGCGGAAGACCTACTGTCTGCCGGTGGACTGGTGTTACCGGCAGACCGTGATCGCCCACCTCAAGGTGGAGCCTGCGACACGGAAGAAGGGAGGCACGCCATGATCGGGATCATGATCGAAGTCGGCAAGCGGTGTTCCGGCTGCCGGCAGGACTTTCAGGCCAGCGAGCCCTTCGTCGAAGATGAAGAGGGTTGGCTCTACCATGTCCCCTGCCTGCTCGCAGCCGAGATCGGCGAACACCTGCCGGTTCCGGACGAGCAGCTTCCAACAGTGGAGGTGATGCGATGAAACCAGAGGACGCGATCGTCGGAACGCGCGTGCGAAGCCTTGTCGACTTCGCGGGCGTCCCCGCGGGCACCGAAGGAGTGATTGACCAGGACTATGGCTCGGGCGTCATGGTTGCGTGGGATCTTCCTGATCGTCCCTTGCCACATGGATATCGCGCCTACGACGGTCGGCCGGCGGTCCGCAGTGGTCTGCTGCGCGACGGCTTCGACAAGGACGGCGAGCTGGAGTTTCTCGATCTCGCCGGAGGTTCGGGAGAGGCCGGGCGCGCCGCGCCATCTGAGAAAAAGGCCTTGAGATGACCACCTTATCAGGAGTAGCATCAGATCCGACGATGCGGAAACCTCCGGCTCCCTCGCGCAAGGTCGGTGCCCATGTGCTCAAGGGCTTTCTGATCCGTCCCGACCAGATCGAGCGGCTGGAGCAGACGCAATGGGACACCGGGAAGTCCCACAGCGAGCAAGTCCGGGAAGCCTTGGACGCCTACTTCAAGCTCGCCCCAGCCCCGGCCGAGAAGAAGGCCAGGGGCAAGAAATGATGGGTGCCCACGAGGGGAGTTGTTCTCTGTGCTGCCGAATGACGAGATCCTTAAAGGACTGGCTCAGCCGATAGGCGAGATCGAGCTCTACTGTGACAACCCCGAATGCCCTGCCAGGACGGTGTTTGTCAGAGTCAAGGACTATGGGGGAGGCATTCCCGTCAATGTCGTCTGTCCTCTCTGTCGCCGACTGGCCAAGGTTCACACTGTGATGAAACCAGAGGAAGTGCGGCAGCGTCGCCGCTCAGAAGCCATCGGCCTCGTCGCCGAACTCCGCTTGAAAGCCAAACAGCGGAAGATTGATCCTCTCACTGCCGATGTGATCCACATGGGCGATCTCCTGACCGAAATGAAACAGATGTCAGATGAGTTGGGCTTACGATGAAGCTCCTCCTCGCATTGGGCCTTCTCCTCTCCGCCTGTGCCGCCAAGGAGGCGGTCATGCCTACCCCTCTGGCGCCGGTCCAGCTGGGGACCAGCCTCGCCGCTGATCTGGAAACGCTTACTGAGGATGCCGAGAAGGACGATGAAGAATCCACCGCGATCGAGGTCGCGGCGGACTGGGCAGCGATGCCGTGGTGGGTCGCTTGGACCGGGCTTGCGGCCCCGGTGGCAATCGTGTGGTCGTTTGGGGACTTACTGACCGGCGATCCGGATCCCGATCCGGCTAGGCGGTTTGAACAGCTTCGGCCAGCGCTGCCGGTCCGGTTCCATGAGCCGGATCCGTGGACGCACCGTCCGCCACAGCCGGTTCACCGCTCGGGGACAACGGAGCGGTAGCAAGCCCCCAGGAAGGAGGAACCCGCATGATTCACGGCATCTACTCGGCGGAGTTTCGGTCGAATCAAGGACTGGACGGTCGCGGCATCGTCATCGTCGACAAAGAGAATAAAATGCACGGTGGGGACGCCGATTATATCTACAGAGGCAAGTTTCGCCTCGATGACAGCAGCGGCTCGACCAGGATCTCCGTGACCGTGGACGTCTCCAACTATTCAGGGAACCCCAACTCCGTGTTCGGTCAATTGAAACAGTATCGGGTCGAACTCACCGGCGTGATGACGTCCACCGGCTTCACCTTAGCGGGACACGTTCACAACCAACCACAGATGAACGCTTCCATTGTTGCCACCAAGCAGGCGGACCTGATAGACGAGTAGCGCGCACGTTCAAGTGAGTTGAGCAGAAGCCGACCCTCCGACATTTCCCGCCGATCGAGATCTCTGCGTCTCCGCAAGCATGGCTGTTACCGTCGCCATCTCCGCTTCAACATCCGCCTGCGTCACCCCGAGCTTGAGCACCAACCGTTCCGTGACCAGCAGCCGCGCGACGTGCTCACCGAGGACCGCCTGACACTCCCGCACATCCAGACTGAGCGTCTTCACATAGGCGGCCAGTGCATTGTGCTTGGCCGTGATCTCCATGACCTGGTTCTCCAGGACTGCCACTCGAAAGAGCAATTTCGCCTTGCTGGGTGTCACAACGCCTCCTCGTGTGTAGGGTCCTCGATCATCCGGCTGACCAGATCGCACCGGCGCCGGCCGTCGAGTGCCTGACGATACCGCTCCTGACGATCCTGAGAGGTGATGCCCTGCTCTTCCAGCGCCATAATGTCCGCCTGCGCATGATCACGCAGGCTTGCCGCGGCCTGCTCAAGGAGCGCAGTTACTGACGGGGCGTGCTGTTGAAGGTCTGGAGGCTCTGGAGAATGGTGTCGTTCCGGTACTCCTCCATCTCCTCGTAAGCCTGCGAGGCTGCTGTCACGAGCGATGGATTTGGCGACGGGTCTGCCGACGTCCCGGGCTCCGGCGTCGCGTCGGCCGATCTCTTGTCGGACGGGTTGGGCTCCTCTTTCAACATCGGTGCTGTACCTCCTCCAGTGGGAGACACGCGGGTCGTTCTTGAGAGCATTATAGGTCTGCTCGGGGCCGCCGTCTACCTTGTGCACCACGTAGTCCGGCGGCACGAAGCGCCCGCTCTCGCGGAAGCGGCCGACCGCCCGCGCCGCGGCTTTTTCCAGTGGCAGATGCACGTACATGACGGAGATGTCGTAGCCGGCCTTGTGGAACTCCTCCACCATGGCCAGGACCTTCTTCCCGTTGGCGCCCGTGATGTCCAGGCACAGATGATGCCGCGCCTGAAGGGCCCGCGGGAGCAAGCGGCCTTCGGCGATGTCGCTGGACTCTTCATGGACCAGCCCGGCATTGCGGCCGTTGTATTCGGGCAGCTTCTCCTTGACGTCGTCGGCGTTGATCACGGTGAACTCGACACCGATCTCACGCGCGGCCGGTTGGAGGGCTGTGGTCTTGCCGGAGGCCGGGGCGCCCAGCAGGATGCACACCTGCGGGCGTTGCCCCTCCTGGGCCACCGCACGGGGATTCAGCATGCTGGCCACGATGGACTCATGGAGCTGCGCGCGCTCAGGAGTGTAGCTTCCGTCTGCTTGACGATAGAGTTGCCTCGTCGAGGTTCCCTCCAGAACCTCCCGCATCGCCTGCTGGATGTCCGGCTCGCGATTGACCAGATGCAGCCATTCGGCCAACCGTCCGGGCTCCGGCGGCTCGACCGCATTGAAGGGGGTTCCCAGCGCCGTACGCTGGGTCGGCTGGACCGGTCGGCGGGGGTCCTGGCGCCCCGATGCCGGTTCCTCTTGGCGAGGGCGGCGCCCGGCGGCGGGGTCCTCGTGAGCCGCCCGGCGTTTGTCGTCATGCTCTCGGACGGTGACAACCTGGCCGCTGGCCGTGGTGCGTTGATAGCTTCGGACATGGGCCTTGCCGAAGAGGAGCTGCCAAGCCCGGCCGAGCGCCTTCTGTAACCGCTGCACTCGCCCACTGGTGACCGCGTCCGGGCTCAGGTCCGACACCTGCCCCTGCTCATCTTGGACCAGCAGATAATGAGTCGGGTCGCCCAGGTCTTGCCGCCCCCCGATCACGGTCACCCGCTCGCCGGACGGGCGTTCGAGCCGTTCGCCCACCGCGAAGCCAGCCGGCAGATCGCGACGGACCAGCACACGGAGGCCGGCCCGGGCCGCACGCCGCATGAACTCGCTGTCCACAATCTCGTCGGACACATAGCCCCGCGCGATCATGTACAGATCGTCCACGAATCGATGGAGCGTCTCCCGGCTCACCCCGTTCCACGCCGTCCCTGGCTGATGGCTGAAGTAGTCGTCGCGGACCGCGTTCCACGGGATCACGGTCTCTTGGCCGCCCGGCTCTTGGCGGACCCACTCGAAGACATACCCGTCCCCATACTTGGCATTGGTGGCACGGCGAACCCGCGGGAAGGCCCGATACCCGGCTCCAGCGTCCTTCGTGTTCAGCTTCTGCCAGACCTTGTACACATGCGGCTGCAGGAGGATTTCCAGGCGCGCGGCCTGACCTGCACAGTCTTCCTGGCAAACCTGGTCTCCTCGACGGATGGCCGTGTTCAGCTCCTCGAGGGACACATCCCGCGACGTGCCGATCGGCTTCGTCCAGTCGGCGCGCTTGGCATGCCGGGCCACGTGCGGCGCCACCACCACCTGTTTGCCCCCTACTGTCCGTGTATGGCCCTTGACCGGAACCGGCTGCATGGTGGTCAGCGTCTTTCCGAAGAAGAGCCGAACGCCGCGCTCGATCCGCTTGAAGAGCGAGAGCTGGTCGCCACCCTTCCATCCACCAGGAGGCGTCTTCTCCGCCTCACGGATGCTCCTACTGAGGGGCACAGTCGGTTGCTTTTTCCTTGAGAGGGGAGTCTGCGAGGCCGGATAGATGCGTCCAAATTCCATCCACGTCCCATCAACTTTCGCCTCACGCCTGGCATGAGAGATGCCGGTGATGGTGCCATGCACGGTCCGGCCTTCCCCCAACCAGACTTCGACATAATCCCCAACCCTGAATGTCTGGGTCTTCAACTGACCGGTGGATGGGTCCTGGCGCTCAATTGAGAACGATCGACCTGAGTTAGCCGGCTGCTCCACCTGTTCACGCAGGTGCTGGGCGTCCTGGTCCCCAGCCGCCTGCTCAACCTGTTCATAGACTCCCGCGTACTCCTTCTCCAGATTGGCCAGTTCTTTCTCCAACTCCTCCCGCTGCTTGGGCGTAAGCGGCCGGCCGGTCGTGGGGTGCGTGCCGAGCGCGAGCGTGCCTCGAAGGGTCTGAATGGTCCGGAATCGGCCCCGCTGTTCCTTCTTGGTGGCCCTCAGGAGCGCCGCGAGATCGTCGCCTTCGTAGACGGACCCTTCCTGTCCCGTGCGGTGTTCCACCTGGATCGGCAACTGTGAGGCCGCGGCTGGCGGCGGCGTCTCGCGCTGCGGTTGGAGGTCCGGGTAGTCGGCCATGACCTCTGCGGGTGGATAGAATTGCTCTGGACGCTCCAGTCGGCGCCTGGCATCCTCGCGCTGCGCCGGATATTCCGCATGCTCAGCGTCAATCCGGTCACGCCGGCGCAGATCGGCCGCGCCCCTGACAAGCCACTCGTGCAGGTCGGCCAGGATGTCATCCACGTGGCGTGTCAGCTTCCCGTTCTTCTGGTCCTTGATGGTGTAGAGGGCATCGCCCCACTGCAGCCAGAGACGGCGTTCACCATCACGCCGGACAAAGGCGTGACGGGCGCGCTCGATCCATTCCCGCCGTGTCATCTGCCAGGGCTCTTTCTTCTCCGGCTGCCTTGAAAAGGCCTGGACAATCTGAGCCGCCTCGTCCTGCGTCACACCATGCTTCTCGGCCCTGGCCAGCCTCCGCCGATCCGGAAACGCGCCGACCCGGCGAAGATACTCCGCCTGTCGCTGTTGAGCGTCCGACAACGGGAGCCCGAGCACCTGCTCGTTCATGTGCGCCGTATCCACCGGGACCAACTTCCATCCGGACGGGAGCTTGTCAGGATCCAGCCGCTCCGCGGCCTCTGGCGCTACGTCCACATACACCAACTCATCGCCGTAGGCATCGCCGGAGAGCGTCGTCTTGATCCCGGCCCGATTTAGGGCGTACACCAGGGGAGCCACCTTCGGGTTGAGCGGCGCATCCCGCGCAATCTGATCGCGCACGTCAGGGGGCAGGTCGGCCGGCGCCATCGTGGAGGCTTCAGGATCCTGACCGGCCGCCCGCTGTCGGCGTTGCTCCAGCGCCGCACGGGCCAGCTCGCGCTCATGCCGTCCCCCGGTCTCCTGCATCCGCCGCAGCTCGTCATCGGACAGCCCGGACAGCGCCGCTTCGCGGGGCGCTGTCTCCTTGGCCCTCTCCGCGGGAACCTTCGCCACGTAAAACGGCCGAATCAATCCCGTCCCACCTACCACTTCCCACCCATCCCCCAACTGCTCACGCTTCCGCTCTGCCTGAGTCCGGTTCGCGTAGGTGAGGGCCACCAGCTCACCCTCATTGAACTTAGCGGCGACTTCCCGCCCGTTGTTCAGCTTCACCGTTGGAACTTCCGGCGTTGCTGGAGCGGGCTGACTGGCAGGCTGTTCACCGCTCGCGGTCGGCCGCTTGTCGTCATACGGTTGCACGTACACCTGACGGCCGGTCCTGGGATCAGTCCGGTAGTGCCCCTTGACGTGTGCCTTACCGAAGACGAGGAGACACTTCGCCGTCCCGATCGCGCCACCCATCTTCTTGTAGATGGCCGTGGCCAGCGCGTAGAAGCGCTCATCGTCCTCAGACAGGTCCGGATACTGTTCGCGGACCCGCGCCTTGGCTTTCTCCCAGACCTCGTGATCCTTCACCCAAGACGGCATGGCGTGAGGCCCTCCTCTCCTACTGTTGCGGCACGTAGGTCGAGCCAACCTTGGTCCAGAGACAGCCATCCGGCGTGCGCAGGCTGTCCGCGTGATTCTCAAAGCGTTGCTCGACCGCCGTGAGGCGCTCCCAAGCAGTCAGTTCCGAGGTCGCCTTCGGCACAGGCCGGGGAGCGGGTGGCGGCATGGTGTGCTTGAGGCGCTCGTCCATCAGGCAGTAGAGCACCGCCCCGAGCCCGCTCCGCTTCAGAAACCAGAACCAGAATGAGGCTCGCCACGTCATGCCGGTCATCCTCTCCCAATCCGGGCGAGCTGCTCAGGGGTGAGCGCCACGACGTAGACCCAGATACACCGACAATGCGGATGCGCGGGAATGGCCGGCACGACCAGTTCATGGGGTTCCCGGTCGACCAGCGTTCCATCCTCCAGGCGCTTCCGCGGTGCGATCGCCCGGCCGATGTTCATGAGGTGCTTCCCGACCCAGACCTGGGTATCTGGATCCTTGTCCCGGGCATCGGCCCGCACCATGGTAAACACCTTGCCGTTCTGGGCCTCGCAGTATCGGCACGCCCCTGGATGGGCCAGCCACCGAACTTGTGTCCCAGTCGGCAAGGAGGCCAGGAACCCGTCGGCGCCGTTGATTGCGGTTTCGGTGACGGCGATCCGGCGCCAGTCGCGGTTCAGATCGCCAAAGGCGTCCGAGAGGGCTTGCTGCAGGTTCGGCTGGACGGCGTAGCTGGACGCGCCATTCTCGATCCGGGCCCGTTCCGCGTCGAGGATGAGCTTCCGCATTCGAGATCGTGCCGACGCAGTGAGATCGGAGACCAGGCGCGCCGCCGATGCTTCCGCCACCGCCATTCGGGCGGCATCCTGCGGCGTGATGGGGTAGGCCCGCCTGGCCTGCCAGATGGTTTCCGGCAGCTCGGCGACAGCATTCACCGCGACCGTGGCTGTCTCGGGGACGAGATCCCGGCGCAGAAAGCCCGAGAGGTACTGCTTGACCGCATGCCGCTTCGCCGCGGACTGGAGGATGGACTCCGGCAGATACCGTGCGATCAGACAGTCGATCATGGACAGGTAGTCGTCAAGCCGAAGGCTGCCGGGCTGAGCGGCCGCGGCCTTCCGATCAAGCCGTCGGCAGGGGTCGTCCTCGCCCGTCGGGGTGGCTTTGGCTACCGTCCCGCCGCCGGTGATCAGGACCCGCAGGAGCGCCCCATAGAGCGCCTGCAACGCCTGCCGGCCGGGCTCCGTGGCCGCATCCTCCGCGGCCGCCAGAATCCGGTCGGTTGGATGAGGCTCGAACAGCAGGGAATCCTCGACACTTTTACACAGGTAGTCTGCCGCGGCGTTGGCCTGCTCGGCCCGTACCTGCGTGGCGTCAATCAGCATGGGGTACTCGCGCGAATAGGGGCCCGTGGGCATGCCGAATGCGCGCCTCGGCAATCGCCACGTACTCGGCCTCCTGTTCGATGCCGATGAATCGGACCTCTTCCATGGCACAGGCCATCCCTGTCGAGCCCGACCCTGCAAACGGGTCGAGCACCACTCCGCCAGCCGGCGTGACCAGCCGGACCAGCCACCGCATGAGGTCCACCGGCTTGACCGTGGGGTGGTAGTTGCGGGCGGCCTTGAGGGTGCTGGGCGTCTGAAAACTGCCGGGGTTCTGATCGCCGCTCGACCAGTGCAAGGGCTTTTCCTCGAACCCCTCGACCCCAGCCTCGCGCTCCGATCGGTCGGCCTTGGCGCAGTAGAAGAAGCGGGACGCCCCCCCCCAGTCGGCGCCCCGTGCCGGCTGACAGATGGGCTGCCCCTGGAAATCGCCGTAAGTACGCCGGGCTGTGTCCCCGCCCCGCCGCGTCGGGTTCGCGCCCGAGGTCAGCTCACCCTTCTGTTCGTCGAGGAGCTGCGCGGCCGCTTCGTCGAGGATCACATTCGCCGGCCATCTCCCCAGAGAATGGCGCTCGGTTCGATAACCTGGATTCTCAGGCGACGCATTGAAGGTGCTCTGACACCCCGCTTGCCGTGAACCCCACACCCCGTTCCCTTTCGGACCAGAAATCCGGCAGGCGTCAATGTGGAGCGCCCCGACACCCCAACGGGCAACATTCGCCTTCACTGAGGATTCAGAAAGCGGCTTCCGAGCCAGCGCAATGGGCTCCACGGCCGGTTTCAGGCCGGTCCCCCACCCTCGCCATCCCCCCTCAAGGTTGAGGGATTTGGGCATTCCCTCTCCGTACAACCACAGGAGCGAGTCTCGAATCTCGAAGCCGGCATCCTCGATAGCGCAGACCAGCCGGTGCGCGGTGCGCGTTCCCCCGAAGGCGAGCAGATGGCCGCCTGGCTTGAGCACGCGCAGGACTTCTGTCCACAGCGCCGGAGCGAAGGCCGTCCCTCCACCATCCCAGGTCTTGCCCATGAACCCCCGCTCTCCCACGTGCACACGTCCAAATTGGCCCGTGCCCGGTACTCGGGGTGACCCGTTCCGGCTCAGTTGGGTCAAGTGGTAGGGCGGATCGGTCACAACCGCGTCGACTGAGTCCGCAAGGAGCTGGGGCAGCAGGGCCCGACAGTCCCCGAGCACCATCGTCCACGGCTGTTGACCGGCCAAGACCTGGTCGATCGTCATGCCAGCTCCGCCCCTTGCGGGTCCGCCGCAGAGCCGCCGCGCGGAGTCTTCCGCACCAGGCCAGCCCGCTCCAGATCCTCGTCGGACAGCGTCTTCAGGTCCGTACACTCCGGCATGACAACCAGCAGGACACGCTGACGGTAGCGAGCCATGATTGCATGCCCCAACCGTGTGCAGACGGCATGCACGTCGGCTTCACTGACCTGGTCAGAGATGCGGAGCATGAGGATATCGCCGTCCTCGACGTGGAGCTTCTCCAGCATCAACTCAGCGTCCTTGACGCTCACGACGGCCTGACTCGTCCGATCCGCGTCCATACGTCACTCCCCCAAGGGAACCGTCGGCGCCTCAGGTACGTGGGCCAGATCGTCGCGTCCACAGAACTCGACGCCCAGGATCCGTGCCAAGAGGTCCAGCGGCGAGGTACACACTTTGACCCGACCATGACAGGAGACCGGCCCGAAGGGCTCGAAGCGCGTTCCCTCGTACAGCTCCACGAAGCGCGACAGCGGCACGCCGTGCTGGAGCCCGATGGAGAGGGTGCGCACGACGTTGTCGATCAGCGCCCGCTCCTGCGACCCGACCTGTTCGAGGATCGCGAACACCTCGCCCGGGCTGCCGTCCGGATACAGGCCCACGGTCACATAGAGCTTCGTCCGGCCGCGGCGGCTATGGATCACCGCCTTGAGATTCAGCGACTCCCGGCGGTTCGGAAGTTCGCGCCGGATCGAGACCTGGGAGTCCGTCACCGCCACCTCAGAGCTTGAGATCGTCCCCATTGGTCAGCACGTCCACGAGCACCAGCACATGCCGGTCCGTCCCCGGGGCCCCAATTTCGACCCCCTGCAGCACCAGCCGGCGATGCTTGGGAAACAGACTCGGATTTGCGGTCCATTCCGCGACGAAGACCTGACACTGACACCCGTCCTCCAAGGCGATCACCAGGACCATGGACCCATAGTCGGGACTGAGCCCCATCCGCGTCACCGTCCCGACCACAACCCAGTCGACCTCCCCGAAGAGATGGCAGGGATGGTCCGGCATCAGCTCCGACGCCGTGGCGGCCGCCGGCCCGACCGTCACCACGGCACACGACTGAACGGCCAACAGGCCGATGAGGATCAGCATCGCGGCCATCAACGAGTGATCCAGACCAGGCATGCGTCCAACGGAGCTGAGTCGTTGCATGGACACCTCCCGCCAGGGGCGCTCGGCCTACGCCCGCACCTGCTGGCTGAGGTACAGCTCGAGGCCGATCCGCTCGATCAAGACCCGTTGGGTCTCCAACCAGTCCACGTGCCGTTCTTCATCCGCGACCAGCTCCTCGAGGAGCTTCCGGGTGGTGAAGTCGCCGACCACCGCGCAGTGGGTTATCGCTTCCCGCAGATGCTCCACGCTCTGGTATTCGCGGACGCATGCGGTCTCCAGAGCATCCTTGGGACTGGACGCGGAAATGGTCTGGTCCGGATGGCCGGTCAGGCTTCCGGAGCCCTCCAGGTACAGCAGATGCTCCAGCAAACGCCGCGCATCCTTTCGTTCGTACTCGGCCAGCTCATGGAACCGGTCCGCGAGCTGCCGATAGCCCCAGTTGGCCATCTGGCAGCCGTAAAGCAGATACCGGTCGGAGAGACCGAGTTCCCAGACGATCAGGGTCACGAGCCGTTCGCGCACGCCGTCTTTGGCCTTCATGCAGTCCTCCCTGTCGCATGCACCCATTCGGTCTGCCAGTAGGCCGCCGTCAGAGGCACAGGGTCACAATGTCCGATGAGTTCGGAACGGCCACACCGCTCGCACAAGCTGACCAGGGCATGCCGCTTTGCCCGACCGATCTTCTTGGGCGTGATCGGCCTCGACACCTCGGGGATTTGGCGCGTCACCATCGCGCACCGGCAGCGATCACAGAACACCGCTTCCCCCTTACGGATGCCCCCACGGACCGGAGTAGTCCGACCAGTCCGTCGGCGGGCGATCCTCCCACCAGGTCAGCCACAGCATCACGCCGGCCAAGGCCAAGAGGCTCAGGCCCATCACCAGGCCCCACAGCGCCCGCTTCGCCCACGACCACGCCCGCCTCATCCGACCACCAACACGTCACCCGCGAGGGCCTTCCGCATCATCGTAGAGGGCTCGTCAGGACCGCCGCGGGGTCGACGCTCCCGGACCGTGCCCTCAGGTCGCTTAGCCTCCCGCGCATCGGCCGGCTGAGACAAATCCCGGTCCCCAGTTTCCTCGATGGTCGGCTCCGGCGGTGTGGCATCGGCCCCTTCCCGATCCCCTCGTTCCTCAACGACCGGTTCCGGGGTCTCTCCGGCGGCGCCAGGTCCGTCCGGCGCCGGTCCCTGCCCTCCTCCCTGTCCCGCCATCCAGGCTTGCTGCAGCACGGGGTTGAGCGGCGCATCGCCCCACGCCTCGTTCACAGGCTCGTAGCCGTACTTCTCCGCGAGCTGGTTCCTGGTCAGCACGAGCTTGTCCACTTCGTGCTGGCGCTCCTGATCGGTGGGGTGCAGGCCGACGAACCGGAAGATGTAGTCCGGCTCGATCCGCCCAATGAGGTGGGTGGAGAAGACGTCCTCGATGAACGTCATGAGGGGCTCGAGGCCGGTGTCCCGAGCATCGGCCAGCCGTTCGGCCGTATCCCGTCCTGACAGGGTGGACCGCCCGGCGCTAAACGACTCGGAGTAGATTTCCGCGGGGTCCATGCCGTAGACCGCACAGATGATCGCGGTCAACAGAACCATCCACTTGGCGAAGTACATCTCGTTGAACTCGACACCGAACTTCTCGAACTGGGCCTTGGCTTCCTGGCCCTCCGAGATCAGGACCGGAAGGGCCCAGGCGTTGTTCACCCCGCGCACCATGGCGTTCCACTGCTGCTTGAAGAACGTCAGTTGGTTCTGGTCGAAGTTGCCGAAGAGCGTCAGGAGACCTTTGGGGATGCTGTTGCTGTCGAAGCCGCGTAGGTTGTAGGTGAGCGCATTGAGATACCCGGTGATGATCCGGACAATCATCTCGGGCGGCGGATAGCCGTAACCGTAGTGTCGAATGTCGGTCCGGGGATTCTGGACCG
The DNA here is from genome assembly GCF_979578155.1 of Candidatus Nitrospira neuquenensis. Taxonomy (NCBI): domain Bacteria; kingdom Pseudomonadati; phylum Nitrospirota; class Nitrospiria; order Nitrospirales; family Nitrospiraceae; genus Nitrospira; species Candidatus Nitrospira neuquenensis. The sequence continues at coordinate 83,902 of NZ_CEFZDU010000034.1, forward strand.
CGTAGATCATGTCGTCGGCCGTGAAGCCACGCACCGGCACGCCATTGACGATCTGCACCGTCCGGATCGCATCGTCGCCCTCGTAGCCCTGTTCACTGGCGAGATAGATCGTGCCGGCATCGACGGCATGGAAACTGGCAAGGGTTTTCCGGTTGCGGGTCCGGACCGTCTCGATCGCCCAGGCGTCCAGGGTGAGGATGTCCCGGAGGGACTTGGCGACGAAGGCCGTGAGGCTGTCCCGCTTGTCGTCGCTCATCCGGGCTGGATCCCGGTCCCAGCCCGAATGGATCAGGAACTGTTCGAGGGCCGTCTCCGTGGGGCCCTTCCGCGGCTTGATCGTGCCGGCTTCATCGTTCCGCCGAACCTCGAAGTAGATGTCGCGGTTGCGTTCGACCGGCCGCAGGAACCGGCCGATGGTGCGCTGCCGGCGGAGAATGATGGCGTTGATCAAGGGCGTATGCTCGACCATCATGCGGAGGTGTTCCGCCCCGAAGGTCGAGGGCCGTAGTCGGTAGCCTCCTGGCACGGAGCCGAACACCCCGAATTGATCGATGTAGACCGCGACCGGGTGAGCCGTGCCCCGCTTGGTCGTACCGACAGGGGCAGTCGGCCAGGTATTCACCGGCCGCTGGCTTTTGAGGAAATCATCATGCTCCCAGGCGGAGAGCACGAGTTGGACCAGCTTGTCGACGTCGCTTCTGGGCGGGAAATCCGAACGGGTCGGCATGAAGGATTTCTCCAGCTCGGTCCGCGCCTCAATCCGCTCCACGGACGACGCACCGGGATACGAGGCCTGTTTGGCGAGATCGGCTGCGTTCATCGACCCACCTGCCGGTCCAGCAGCCTATCGGAGAGGGCCATGTGATACAGGGCGCGGTGATAGCCCGAGGCTTGCAGAAGGCACTGCGGCGGGCCGAGTCGCGCCACCGCAGCCGGCCCCAGCTTCGGCAGCCAGGCCCACTCCCAGTTGACCGCCTCGATCGGTTCCGGTGCGGCGGGGCCCCTCACGTCATCGGGCACGGGGAGCGACTGCGTGAGGACCGGGACCCTACGCTCCGAAGGCTCGACTCGGAGCCGCATGAACGCCCGACGCCTGGCCCCACGGGAGGCCCGCTCGACCAGTCGCCAGGCTTCGCCGAAGACATGATCCACAACCGCATCCCGGTCCCGGGCAGCCTCGATCATGACTGCGGCCACCTCGAGGCCTCGCGTGAACAGACGGCCCGGCGGAACAAGCAGCCGAGCCTCATAGAGGTAGACCGATGGACGTTGGTCAGGATCGACCCACCAGCCCGGTCTCAACCATCGCGGTCTGAACCTGCCCGAGTCCCTCATGGCGTGGGCTCCTTCTCCAGATAGCCGTCATCGCACCGCGGCATGGCCGGCGTCACGCGGAAGCCATGGAAGGTACAGGTGACCTGATCGTTGGCAAGCCTGACGCATGCCCCGCAGGTTTCCCGCCGGATGTCTGGCAGGGGCAAGGCCGGCGCCAGCCGCGCGTTGAACTGAGCCTGATCCCCGGCCTGTTGCGGGGTCATCTTCGGCTTGGCTGCGCGGAGGTCTTCTGCACTCGTGGACTGGACCGTGCCCGCCTCAGGTATCCACAGCTCCGTCGTGCTCGGCCGACGCGCCGCCGCCACACAGCAATACAGAAAGGCGTGGAGGAAATGCGGGTCGACCCCCATCTCCTCCCAGACCATCTCGTATTCGCCGGCCTGGAACGTCTCCTTTTCCTTCGTGTCATGCCGCTGGCGCTCGACCTTCCGTCTCGCCACCGAGCGCAGGTGGAGGAACAGGCCTTGCTCGCCGGTCTCCCGATTCCCGAGACAAATCTGACTGACCCGCTTGATCCCCTTCACCAAAACGTCCTGAGTCAGGGCCTCGGGCGGCGGACAGACGACGCGTCGCAAGACCCATTGCATCAGCGCATACTCGATGGCCTTGTACCGATCGATGAGCACGTAGAACTCGAACTTCGCGTCCTTCTCCGTGCGCTCCGTGGCCTTGATGTCCCGGTCGCTCCAGCGGATCATGTGCAGGGACGGCGTGTAGTAGGCCAGGAAGACCCGCCGCTTGAAGGTCTTGGCGAACTGCACGGCCGGGTTGTATTGCGGTTCCGCGTCGATCACGCAGCAGTCCACATCAAACTGCTCCATGAGCGGATAGAGCCGGTCGAAGGGCTCATCGCCCTGAATGATCTCGAGGTGCCGGAGCCGCAGCTTCTTGTCCCGATCGGCGATCACGACATGGACTTCGTTCGGACGCTGGTCGACGCCCATCACGCAATTTGTGCCCTCTCGGGCCCACCGGAGGGTCGGACTCACACAGGTCCGGGCGATGCTCTCGGGCACCAGAATGGACTCCGGGTCTGTGTAGGGGATGCCCAGCGTGGAATTCATGAACTCCTGCCGATCCGTGGCATCCATCCACTTCTGCAGGAGCATCGCTGCCGTCTTCCGCGGCGAGAGAATCTGCGGGACGTGAACGCCCAGATGCGGCGCCTTCTCCGGCGTCCGCGGGAGGAACCGACCGATCCCCGGCTGATCGATGCGCTTGTCGCAGCGGGGACACCGGTAGAACACCTCCCCGCGGCGCTCGCCGATGCACTCCGGCCAGCACCACGCCAGCGCTACCCCGTCTTTGCACCGGCACGTGGAATGCCAGACATGCTGGGTGGACTTCCGAAAGAACAGGTCAATGGTCGTGTCGGGATGGCCGGCCGTGCTGATCTTGACGTTGATCGGGTAGGCGGCATGGGAGATGCGCTCCTCCGCCCGCTCGATATCGTGGACGTACATCCGCCGAACTTCGTCGAACCACACGCCGGCCATCGGAATGGACTCCGTGCTGTCCTTGCCGTGCATGTGCTTGAAGTAGACCGAGCTGTCCCCAATCCGGCGGAGCCCCATGCGGTCATCGACCTTCTTCCCGCGACGGGCCGCAGCATCCGTGTACAGCGAGGCCAGGAACGGGTTGGACTGCAGCAGAGGAACGAACCGGTCTGAGCTGAAGTCGTAGGCCATCTGCTGGGTCGGCAGGAAGTATCCGAACTTCCGCCCCCAGAACCGGAGGGCCGCCAACAGCAGGGCCCCAAACGCGGTGATGGTCATCCCGACCTGCGCTCCCTTCATGGACGTGAAGGTGAACCCGTCCGGGGACCGCTTCCGGTCGTAGGTGATCATCCGGTAGATCGGTTCCAGATACCCGTGCGAGGCGAAGTCCAGAGGCTCCTTGTCCACCTGAAACGGCACCTCGTGGACGAACCCCCACAGGTCCGGCGGCAACGAGGCCAGGGACGGCGGGATCGCCGGCGTGAGGTTACTCGTCGCCTCCTGATCCAGCCGCATCGCCTCCTGGAAGAGCGAAGAGAGCGGCGAGATCCGCGAGGATCGCCTGACGAAGGGACTGGTCACGCACGTGCTTAGCAAGGACGGCTTGTACTCCTTGGGCTAAGGCTCGCAACTGCGCATCGGTCAGCTTGAACGAGCCCTGGAACTGAATGTCGGCCTGCCGCTTCACCATGCGGCTGATGGCCTCCAACAACTCGAACATGGCCCCGAGGCGGGAGACTTGCCGCTCGGTCTCCATGGCCCGGCTGGCCGCCGGTGACAGCGCCGGGACCATGGCAGATGGTCCCGTAGAGCCGGGAGCAGCAGCCTCTGGCGTCACGGAGAGCCCAGCGGGCGAAGGGTCCGCCGCCGCGGCACGGGTCGTCTCTGAGGCCTGTTTGGTGAGCGCGGCGAACTCCACGAGCGCCGCGCGGGCCAGCGCAATCTCGTGATGCAACGACACCAAGTCGGGCGCCGCCGCGAGCTGGTCGATCAGCTCCCGGTTGTGCTCGGCCAGGACGTCGGAGTAGAGCCCATGCTTGCGTTTGGCCCGCCCGCCGTGCAGCCAACAGCGCCCGATCCCCGGATGGTCGGTCTTGTGCCCAGCTCGCTGCGTGCACGTCCGGTCCTTCTTCCGCAGCTTCGCGCCGCACAGCGGTCCACGCTCGCTGGGCACACCAGCCGGCTGGGAGCGCCCGGACTTCCCTCGACTTTTTCCGGCTGGTTTCTTCAGCCGTTTCGTCATAGGGTCTTGCCACCAAGCCCCCTCGGTGAAGGCTCCGCCCGCAGACTGAGCCCGACACAGGCCAGAAACTCTTTCAGTTCGGCCAGGGTGAGCCGGCCGCAGTTGGCCCCCAAGAGTTCCCGCTCATGCTTGCCGGTCAGCTCCATAAGTGTGTGAATGCGCAAGGCTTTCAGCGCATTCCGCGCTCGAACGCTCAAGTCGAAGACATGACAGGGATCGGCAAACAGGCTGGGCTGTCCGGTTGCGCCGGTTCCGGCATACCGTAGCCGGACACGCATGCGAATCAGGAGGATCGTCGGACTGCCTGGCCCGAGCGCCTGATAGTCCAGCCGGGGTTGCCGCAGGCTGTCGAGCTCCGGATCCTGGCAGGTCTGGTGCACGACCCACCGCCCAACCGGCAGGATCGGGTTCCCGGGAACGGCCGCGCCGCCGCAGACATCGCAGGCAGGATAGAGGGTGTCCGGCGAGAGGCCGAGGGTGAGGATCTGGGCCAACACCCGCCCGGTCCGCCGTTCGGACGAGTCGTCGTCGTAGGAGGCACCCTCGCCAGTCAGGTGCCGGCGCCGCGCCACCGGCTTACACGCCAACATAGCTCTCCTGGTTCAGGCGCTCAATCTCCGCTTCGTAGCGTTCCACCGACCGGACCGCGATGCCGCGCAGGCTGGGCGTGAGTCGCACCGGGCGGAGGATGCGCCGGGCGACGTAGTTGTAGATGGTCTGCCGACAGACCCCAAGACGGCGGGCCGCATCCGTCACCGACATCCACGGTTCTCTGGCACGTGGCATAGGCCGAAAAAACGAAAAGCCCGGAGCAAGGCTCTCTTGCGAAAGCCTCACTCCGGGCTCGACGAAACGCCGACCGCTCCGGTTATGTGTCCGGCAGCCGATACGGTGCGTCCACAGCGGGACCCGGCACCATCACCGGCTCAACGACCTTTTCTTCCTTCCAGATGTTTCCAAGCCCCCCGTTGCCGGAAAACTCGATGACCAGTTTACCACGAAACCGAGATTTTTGAAGGGCAAAGATGGTCTCGATGGCCAACCGGACCTTGCCGGGAACTTGTCGAAGATCAAGCATGGCCCCGGCCTCGCCCATCCTCCCGCTCCGTGGCAGCCGTGAGGGCATCGAGCTCGGCCGCCGCCTGATCCGCGACCAACGCCACGCTCCAGAGCGCGATCGCGGGAATCACGATCTCCACCCCATCGACGCCGCGGATGACCAGATGATCCGGTCCCACCGCGAGGAGCCGACCTCGCCGAGCCTGGGTGCTGGTGAGAGGGTCCGACAGGAGCCGACAGCTCTCTACGAGCACCCACTTGCCTTCCCACCGCCCCAGGCGTTGCATCAAATTCATCGCCGTCGGTGTCCTCCCCGCGCTTCTCGCTCAGCACGCGCTGCCAAGACTTCCTGCTCAATCCGAGCGTAGCCCTTCCGGTTCAGCCGCGTGCCGCAGTAGCAGCAGATGTATTTGCACGTGAGCCACATCCACGCGCGCGGACACCCCAGCCGATGGTGCTCTTCCTGGATCTGTCCGAGAGGCTTCTCCCAGTCCGTTTCCGGCCGCCGCTTCCGCTCTTTGGCCTCTTTCTTCCGACGCTCCTTTTCCTCGAACTCCTTGATGAGCCCAACCCGGTGATCCAGCTCACGCTCACGGCGGGCATACCGGACCAGAAAATCGAACGCCTCGACCGGAGTCCCGCAGTCCTTGCATTCCAAGACCCGATTGTCCAGGTCGAGCCAGACATGGGAGTGGTTGCACCGAGGCCGTTTGTACCGTTCCTTCGGCGGCAAGAACGCGATCGACATGCCGGGCTCCCGCGGCCTGCCGAAGTCCCCAACAATGACGTTCTCATCCGCCGGCGCCGCTGGCTGCCTATCGTCGCCCGTCATACCCCTTCCACATCCAGTGCCGCAGGATTTGGAGCCGCTTCTGAAGCTGGGCCACCGTGGCTTTCTCAATCGAGCCGCCGGCCCGCTCCATCAGCGTGGCGTTGATCTGCCGATGCGCGATGCCGGAGGCGCTGGCGACCTTCCCTACCAGCCGGCGATGTTCGTCCCGGAGTTGGTCCTTCTCGGCATAGAGCGGCACCGGGCTGTCGCCGGGCTCCTGGGCAGTCGATGGAGGGCCCACGTCATCCCCGATCAAGTGCGAGGCCTGCGCGACGCCGCTGAGCGGGACCAGCTCGGAAGGCTCTCGCTCGGGCCGGGGATCACGGGGCTGCCTGCGACGTTCGGCCTCCTCGGTGAGCACATGATCCCGCTCCGCCTTGATCGCGAGGGCGTACTGGACCAGGATCGGGTCTTGCGGCAGGTAGAGGTAGGCCCGCTGCGTCCGGGGCACGTCGCGTTGCCACCGGATAAACCGCCCGACCACCTGTCGGAAATACATCTCCGTCTGCACGTGGCTGGCATAGATGCCGACGCGGAGCCTTGGAATGTCGACCCCTTCGGAGACCATGTTGACCGCGATCAGCCAGCGGCCGGCCTCCTCGGACTCGAAGTCCTTGATCGTCTCCGAAGAGCGCGGATCATCGGACACCGCGATGGAAGGCAGAACCCCCAGGCGTCGAGCGACCAGTCGCCCGATCTGCCTGGCGTGCTCCTGATCCATGGCGATGATGAGGCCAGCGGCCCCGGGATGCCCATCCCTGCGGAGGGCTGAGAGCTGCGCATCCGCCTCCTCGATCACAGTCCCCAACCAGTCCTCCAGGAGTAGCGCAGCCTTTAGCCGTTCCCGTCTCAACTCCTCCGACAGTCCCTCCCGGAAGGACGCCGCGTGCTCGACTCCCTTGGACAGCCACCGGACATCCCCCTCATAGCTCGGGAACACGATCGGGCGACACACGCCGTCCCGAAGCGCCTGCGCATACGAGTACGTGAAGTCTGGCCGACTCTGGCCCTGGATGTAGGTCACGAAGGGGATCGGGGTGTTGTCGGTCCGGAATGGCGTCCCGGAGATCCCGAGGCGCTTGACCGCCGACGCACAGGCCGTCCGTAGGGCCTCGCCCCAGCTCTTCGCATCACCGGCATGGTGGATTTCGTCCAGGATCACGAGGGTCCGTCGACGGGTGCAGGCGTGGGCATAGACCACCGGCGCCAGGCAGACCTGCTGATAGGTCACGACGCAGCCGTGGTAGTCCCGAGCTTCCTGGCCTTGCTCGTTGGTCAGGGCTGGATCCAGGTGAATCCCCACCCGACCGGCCGCCCTGGCCCATTGCTCCCGGAGATGGTTGGTCGGACAGACCACCATCACCCGGTCAATCACCCGATCTGCGATCAGGGCGTGGCTGACCGCCAGGGCGAGGTTCGTCTTGCCGGCGGCCGGCGTTGCCTCGATCAGGACATCGTCCTTCGGACTGGTCAGGACACAGGTCTTCGCCCGCTCCTGCCAAGCCCTGAGCTTCATCGTCCACGGACTCAGCCGCGTCATGGCTCCTCCCGCCGTTGGCCGCACCGGGAACACCGGTAGTCGGTGCAGCGGATCGGGGCAGGGTGAGAGAGCTTCCAGAGCGGAAACGCCCAGGCGTGGCCCCTCAGCCGACAGATCACCTGTGCCAGAATCCGGTTCATGCGCCGTCCCACGGCTCCCCGAACCGGGCCATGGCACCTTTGACCGCCCCGGCGATCGTCAGGAACCGGGCTGCCGGGAGTTCGACCAGGAGGGTCCGGCCCGCACGATCGGTCACGAGCAACGCGACTCCCGTCCTCCCCTGCTGCGTGGCTGCCTCCAGAATACCGACAGCCCGTAGTACCACCTGATCCTCCGGGTGGACAGAGACATCGGGGAACAACGGCGGGGCGCCGAGCTCACCGATCCTGATGCGTACCATCTCCATTTCCCCCTCCCTGCTTGTGCACTTGAGGATATTCGCCTATGATATTTGCAGTAATGGATTCCGGCGGATGAATCCTGGAGGCAGCCATGACACACGATCGTGACCAGTTCCAACGGCTCGTCGCCCAATTGCGGCACGCGATCGATACCATGGGTGATCGAGCCTTCGCCGATGCCTTGACGAACTGTCTGCGGAACGCGACAACCAACCCGCAGTGTCCCCTCGGCCGCCTCCGGCTAGCGTTGCACGAGAATAACGACAGGCCCCCCCTCCACCCTGCCGAATCCTCCCCCTCCTGCCCACCCAGCATCCCGCAGACGGTGCCCCGATTCGTGGCCCGAGGCACTCCGGAGCAGATCTTCGAGGATTTGCTCTGGTTCCTGAAGAGTCGAGCGATCCTATCCGCCGATGTGCCATTGCTCCGTGCATTGCGAGACTGTCAACGCCTCACGCAATCCCAAGACTCCAACTTCTGCCCCGTCCGTCGCCTGTTGCACCCCGATGAAGGTCCCTCTGGCTCGAAGGCCCCCGCAGACGATCCGCCCAGCTGAATTGGAGATGAGCACCATCTCCATGGTCTTCTCCTTCAAATCGTTGCCGTCTGGCCGACTCGCAGGACCCCACGAGTTGGACACTGGACCGCGACCACGCGCTCTTCCGTGTGAAACCACCGCCGCCGGAGGTGCTTGACGAGCCGGAGTGGACGCCGCCCGAGATGCTTCGTCTCTCCGCACTTCGGACAGCACTCGACCAACGGCGAGTGCAGCACGTTCTCCAGGAACCACCCGCACCGCTCGCATTCGTGCCGCATGACGTAGCTCTCCAGCTTCAGGGTCCAACCAGCTGGCGGGGTCGGATAGTGGATGACCGTCGTCGCGCTCGGCTTCTGCGGGGTCTCGTCGCCCATCTCTTCCCTCCCTCAGGCTGACTCTGGCGGGGCATCATCCGGAGATCCCTTGACCACCGTCTTCGGCCCGATCAGGCTGGACAGGTCCTGCCGCATGGCTGCTTCCGTCTCGCCGTAGAAGATCACCAGATCGAGGCCGGGCAATCCCAAGTCCTCCCCGAAGCAGTGGATCGGCTGGCCCGCCTGGAGGCGGCACACATTCTCCGCACTGAGTCCCAGGCCGATGATCTTCCGGCTCTGGCCTTGGGCGACAAACTTCAGCATCACGAATCCTTACCGACGCCAGCCGTCTTCCAGTTCGGAAACGGAATCTCCTGGTCCCGCGACCACCAGACACGCCGCCAGCCGCGAAATCCAGGGATCGGCTCCGGGATCGTGACGGCGACGGCGCCGCCCTGCCGGCAAATGACCCAACTGCTGCGCACGGACACAGCAGGATTACGGCTCGGCTCGACACCCCGATCATGCACCAACCGCACAATCGGGGCGTACCCGCGGAGCTGGCCGTGCGCGACCACATACAGCCGCTGTTCGCCGCTCGGCCGCCAGAAGGTGCGGCCGGCCTCGTCGATGCCGGGCGTCCCCGTGCCGATCGGGGGCCGGGGGATACGATCGCTGAGCCACCAGCCCCATTCCTCACCGCTCCAGGGCTCGCCGGCACAGTCGCCTTCGACCAGCCAGTCCTCCCAGAATCCCTTCGGGCAGGTGACGACGAGGTCGCTCATGATGGCTCCCTTGGCTCTCCCAGCTCTTCGCACTGCACGACCGTTGAGGCCCGATCCATCATGAGCGACAGTTCGACCGCCAAACACATCAACACGGCCGCGACATGCTCGGGGCCTTCCGCGACCAACTCGCGCATCTCCGCGATCTTGCGGCGCATGTCGATCTGTTCAGTGGGTACACCGTCCGCCGGCCCGACCGTTCGGCGCGCCACCGCCATGAGCATGAGCGGGACCGCGTGCTCCTTATCCACATGGAGCATCTGCGTCATGAAGGAGTCGTATCGCTGCGACTCGTGCAAGAGACTGTCCAGGCGCAAGACGTCGATCGGGTCCTGCTTGCGGTCTATCTCAGTCACCCTATCCCCCCGGTGCCGAGGACACCGCGCGGTGTAGACGCCAGTCGGTGCCCAGTACCGACAGCCGCATGGCTCCTCTCGCAGCCCATGTTCGGGGCGCATGAACTCGAAGCTCACCTATTGCCCTCCTTGATGAGCCGCACAACTTCCTCGAAGTGTCGCTTGATTGTGAATCCGGGATAGATAGGCAACCGGAGGGTGGGGCGAACGGTGTAGACCACACGACCGCTCCGCAGCACCCGCCGCGTGACCCTTACCCCGCCGGACAGCTCCATCACGCCCCTCCCTGCTTGGCCGCGATGCCTGTCAGTCCCCAGGCACGGAACTGCTCCAATTTCTGAACATAGCGGCCATCGATCACTTCGGGGTCCAGGTGATTGGTTTCGATGAAATAGTCCATCCGCGACCGGACCTCGCCCTGTCCGTCCGGATGATCACCAGTCGGAAAAGGGATCGCTTTGCCGAGGAGCTGCAAGACCTCGCCGCACTCCTCGATCACCTTTCCGATTCCCCTCCAGTGTTCCATTACGCCCCTCCCCAAGTCGCGCCAGTCACAGCATCCGCTTCCCCGTGAATCCCAACAGCTTGCCAGTCGGTCCTTGCAAGAACGACGCGAGAAAGAGCTTCGTGAACGGCTCAGGCTGCAACCGCACCTTGGGCTCCACCGCAATCTTGACCGTCGCGCCGCGAGGCACCATGAGCCCCCACGTCGGCGGCAGCTCACCCGGCTGGACGATGGTCCGGTCGGCGACCACGATCCACCAGGCGTCACAGAACCGAAAGAACTCCTCAGCCTTTTCCGGGGCCTTCAGTTCCCGCAACCAATCCCCCCGTGACACCTTGACCTCGAAGCCATGGAGCTCCAGCCCCCGGCTCGGCCAGAGGGACATCGCGAGCGCATCGGCGGTGCGTTCTCGCCGGGAGTACCCGGTCCCGTTCCGCACTTCCTCAAAGAAGGCATGCGCAGGCGGTGCAAAGCGGGTCCGGAGTGCCGCCATCAGGTCGGCGGCGGTCATGCGGCCCCGGAGGTTGCTCGGACGTCCTTCCATCATGCGGCTGACTCCCCAGGCCTACCGATGAAGTGGACCTTGCTCGCGCGGATCTCGATCCGGCGATGCTCCCGACTGTCCTTCATGATCGTCTGCTGCGTCAGAAGCCCTTCGATCGTGACTTCCTGTCCGCTCTTCAAGCCCCGACACGACACCGCAAGCGGACCGAAGGTGACCACGTCCCAGAAGGACAGATCCTCGCGCCGCTGCCCCCGGCGGCCAAGGGTTTGACGATGACTGATCCGGAACGTGGTGACGGGCTCTTGCTCCCGACTGCATGAGGTCTCGGCATCCTGCACCAGCCACCCCTGGATCACGACGTAGTTCGCTTGGCTCACCCTTCACTCCCTTCTCCCACGGTTCAGCGTTCCAAGAACAACAACGATGAGGCGCGCACCTGCCCCCGCTCGGGATAATCGATCAGGCCCAACGTCCGCAGGCGGCCGCGCGGATTGTTGAAGGCGCCGCCGCCCGGCTGATAGCCAGCACGGGTTGCCAGCTCCTCGTTCGAGACACTCTGCGGATAGGCTTCGAGAAGGGTCGTCAGAAGCTTGCGCTCCGGACCCGGGAGCCGATCGAGGACCCGGCGATGTAGTTCCTCGGCTGTGAGCGGCGTCTCCGGGCAGCGGGCCTGCTGCCGGCCGGCATCCGTGAGGGCCAGCCGATCGCCCACATACCGGATCAGCCCCTTCGTGCGGAGGGCCCCTCGAGGATTGTTGAAGGCCCCGCCCCCGACGGTGTACCCGGCCAGGAAGGCGACCGCCGCCTGTGCAGGCTCCGTGATCCCGATCGCCTCCAGCCACGCCACGGCATCCAGGATCCGCTGCTCCGGGCCCGGCAATGCCATTCCCGCCGGCCGGTCCTCCCGAGTGCCAACCCGCGGGGGGACCGGAGGAACTGGCCTGCTGGTCGGAGCACGGTGCGCTGGAGCGGCTCCGGATGTCCTGACTTGGTACAGAGCCTCGCGCAGAACGCCGATCGACGACGAAACCGCGAACTGGAGCTTGGACTCGCGCTCCTGCACCGCGTCCAACTTGATCAGCGCCGCCTCCAGTCGCTTGAAGTCTGCCTCCTTCAGCCCGGGCACCGCCTTGACCTGCACATCGGCCTTTGGCGCTGGCTGGGCCTTCAATTTCCGAATCTCGGCCTCTAACTCCTGAATCCGCCGGCGCAGCTCCCGAGGATCCTCGGCTTTGGCCTTCTCGATCGTGGCAGCCATGCGCGCCTTGAGGGCCTCAAGGTCGACCGCGGCAAGTTGTTTGGGGCCACGCGTGAGTTCACCTGCCTTGGGCGTCGCCGAGGAGTCGTAGGTCTCGCGCCGCCGCACTTCGACCTTCCTGAACACATCGAGCCAGCCCGGACTCCAAAACCATGCCGTGCCGATCGGCAGGGATGGCAGGGAGGCCATCAGTTCTTCTCGCTGAGCCGGCGTGCCGTGGACTTTGATCCACGCATCGATCGCCTCACGATCCTGGGGCGCGATCGTCCGGAGGCAGACCAGCACCTCCACTTGGGTCAGCACATCCTTGTTCAAGACCGCCGCGCGCTGCGTAACGAGCGTCAACCCCAGCCCACGAGCCCGTCCCCTTCGCACCAGGTCCTCGATGGCGCCCAGCATCCGCTCCTGTCCGTGCAGCGGCCGCTGCGGAGCAAAGGCATCCGCTTCGTCCAGGAGGACATGCAACGGCGCCCGGTTCCGGTGATACAGCCGTTCCGCAAACTCCGTCATGAACCGGACCTGTTCGGCCTTGCGAAACAACGAGAGATCCAGCACGACCGACCGCCTTTCTTCGACGAGGAAATCTGCGACGACGACACCGGCCGCTCCTTCCAGCGGCACATCCCCATGATCGCCGCCCATCACGACGATGGGCAGCCCAGGCCCCTTTCCATCGGCGGCCGCACGAAGTCCCCAGGTCACGCCGACCGGGTCCACGACACAGACCGGCAGGGAGGCTTTGAGACACTCCTCGACCAAGACGAGCGCGGTGTACGTCTTGCCCGCTCCGCGCTTGGCCAGAATCGCAAACGTCTGCGTCACCGCCTCTGGCGGCAGCGAGAACCCTGACCCAATCGTGAGCTTCCCCATGCCGTCAGACTCCTTTCACGCCCACTGCTCGATCCATTGGCCTTGTTCCCGGTCCCACGAGACCAAGCAGAACGCGGCCCACGAGTTGAGTTCCGCGGCTGACTTGAACTTCACAATGCCCTCCCGGCGGTTCTTGGAGTACCCCTTCACTTCGCGGACCTGCATGCCCGTCCGTGTCTGCACCAGGAAGTCCGCCTTGTAGAAGTTTCGCCTTCCGAGTAGACGGAAATTGATCGGTTCGTACCACCAGCCGAGGATTTCGCCAGCCTTCTGCAAGAGATCCAGATGTTGCGCGTAGGCCTGCTCCCACTTGGAGCGATAGCGGGGTTCGCCAGTGGCCGCCCCGAGTCCCCGGCTGGTCGGCTGGAGCGGAGCGCGGCTCCCTTTCCCCTCGGCCTGAACGGCCCCAGCCATTCCCCGCACCACTCGTGCCCGGTTGCCGGTCACGTCGACCGGCAATTCGATCTCCCGCCCGCCGATCCTGGCCTTCACCGAGCTCATGCCGACTCCGGAATCCGCCGCAGCTCTTGCCAGGTCACGATATGGTCCCGTGTCAGGATGGCGCTCGGGCGGACAAACCCGAACGGCTCCACGAACTCGCGGTGCACGCGGCAGATGAGGGTCCCTGCGCAGAGTTCCCGGCTGGCCCCGCCGTAGGTGGTCAGGCTTGGATACGGCAACCGCATCATGGCTCTCTCCAGACGACGGCGCCGGCAGACCGCGCAGGGCTGAAACCGCTGCCCCTTGACCGTGGATGGCCGCCCCACGGTCTGCCCCTGCAAGGTTCGTTGTCCACAGTGTTGACAGGCTTGATCGCTCAAGCGGCTGCCCCGCGTGGCGCTCCAGTGCACCCGATGCTGGCAGGAGGTACAAATCGCCCACGCCATGCTACCGGTCCCGCCAGCGACGAACGGGCTTTTGCGTTTTCCCGATCTGCGTGTTCCGCATCGCTTCGCTGAGCCGCTGAAACCCCGCCGCGATCTTCGCCGGCGTCTGGTCTCGACGTGGCGTCGGCTTCGGTGCCGGCGGAAGCTGCCCCAGCTGCTCGCAGGCCAGCAGATGGGCCGCGAGACAGGCGTCGCAAAAATCCTGCTGACACCAGCACGTGCGGATCTGGCCGACCGGTTTTGCTTGCTGGCATTCGCGACAAATCACAGTGTCACCGGCTTCCCGATCCGCTCCAGGTGCTGCAGGAGCGCAGGCAGACAGGCCGAACAGGCCTTGAGCCCGGCCTTGACTGCGCGCGGATCAGACGGCGCCCCGCAGGGCTTCAGCCGCGTCCCGTCACGCACGCTCTGTGTGCATGGCGGAATCGCAGGCGGTTTCGGCCGCACCCCGCCCCGCCCCCACGGGCACCGCTCCACTGCTCGCAGGCAGTTGTTCACCCACGCCTTGTCCCAGTCGACATACGCGAAGCCCTTCGACCGGCACGCCGTTTCCCATTCGGTCCAGACGTGCTCGATCCAGTCCTCCGGGACGCCGTGCGTTTTCGCGACATCGCGGCGCGCCTCCGTGAGCGCGAAGTCATTCGGCCACAGTCGCTTCGCGCGCGGCAGTTTTCTCTCCTCGGACTCCTCTCTTTCCGAAGAACTCAGAGTAGAAGAGGAGAGAGAAGAGCCCTTACCGTATGGCTTTCCTAAAGGCACATCGAAAGGCTTACGGAAAGGCTTACCGAAAGCCATGAGGTACGCCTTGATGCGCGCGAACGCCTCATGTTTTAAGGGACTTTCAGGGATACCGTCGAAGCCGTACCGCCAACTCACGACCACGTTCGGCGCCTGCGGCGGGTTGTAGATGACGGCGTTGGGGATCCAGACCACGCGGGCCCGCTCATCGTACTTCGCGAGCCCTTTCCCTAAGACTTCCTCGAAGGCATACCCGAAGGCTTCCGTGGCCCAGTTCAGCGCCTCCGCCATCGACGCTTTGCCGGCGGTGAACAGCCCAGGGACCGGGCCGACATGCGGCCCGGTCAAGAGGTAGAGCCACAACGTCTGGGCATTCGGCGGCGGGGCAGACAAGGCCATGAATTTGTCGTCGCTCCACAGTTGCACGTGAATCCTCGAATAGTTCCCCACTCGCCCCCTCGCGCTGATCCGATAGAACAGACTCAGTTGGTGTCTCCCGCAGCCATCGTGGTGAGACGCACAACCATCTCCACGAGGGCCACCCCGCAGTCCTCACAAGTCCCGGGCTCCTCATAGACCACTCGGCAGCCCGGACAGACGAAGACCACGGCAAGCGGGCACCGTGGAGCGGGCGGCGCGTGTTTCATGCTCTCTCCACTGACCGCGCATCCCGCAGCACGCGTGTCCCCGTCTTGATGAGACACGCCCTTCATATCGCCTCCCCATAAGCGCGCCGCTCCGCCACATTCGCCCGGACCACGGCTGCCGCGACATGAGGCGCCACGCTGTTGCCGATCTTGGCCACCTGGCTCGTATGCGAGCCGGTCAGGATGTAGCTGTCCGGGAACCCCTGGCCCCTCGCCAGTTCCCGGGCCGTGAGCATCCTCATGCCTATGTCCACGATCACGTAGGCCTCGCCGTCGATCTCGACCGTCACCACGCCGAACCGGTCTTTGCTGGTCGCGGTATGGAGGGGTTCATCGACCGGCTGGCCGATCCCGGTCCCGAAGTACTTGACGAGGAAACTATAGACCAGAAAGGCGTGATTGCCCGTGGTGATCGTCCGCATCGGCTCGTCGACGCCGGACCACTGCTTGTCTCCGTGGTTCAGATGGATCAGGTTCGCGGTGACGAGCTGGTTCTGTGTGCCCCGCTCAGTCGTGGTCGGGAGCGGGGTATCAGCCGGGACGCCGACCTGACCGCCGAAATGCTTGGCCAGGAAGGCAGCCACGAGGCCCCGTTTGCAGCCCCCGGCCACGATCGTCCCCATCGGCCGGAACAGGTTCAGTTGCCGCGGGGCTTGTCCCAGCCGTTCGCCCCAGCCCGTCTGGATCAAGGTGGGGGCGATCAGCGCCAGTTCGCCCCGGTTCGCCGCAGTCACCGTGGGGAGCGGCTCATCAAGGTCATGGGACCGGCGCTCGCCGTGATGAGTCACCGGCACAATGAAGGGTTTCGGGTTGTCGAGCACGTACCGCTTGATCCCGTGGGCGATCCGCCGCAGGGTGGCCTCAACCAGGGGGCGCTTCCGCTCAAAGATCGAGGGACAGGGTACCGACCAGTCGATGCACTCGGCGGCCGTCCGCCATGCCGGCAGGCGATGGACCGCCGCCCGCCCGGGGTCGCCATGCGTGGGCGCCGGCCAGACGATCGGCTGCCCATCGTTCCTGGCGATCAGGAACAGCCGGCGACGATGCGTGGGGGCGCCGTAGTCCGCTGCATTCAGCACGCGCCACTGGACCTCATAGCCCAGGTTCCGCAGCCGCCCCGTAAATCGCTTGAAGGTGAGGCCCATCCGGTCGGGATCCGGAACGAGCTCGGGCGTCTGCTTCAGTGCCGCCGATTCGCAGCGAGGACAGGCCCGTCGTTGCCGATCCAAGACGGCCTGCCCTTCCGTCCCCTTCCAGCCGCATTCTCCGCACCGCCAGCGTGGTACGAGCGGGCCCCATTGCTCGAACTCCCGAACATTTTCAAGGACGATCACCCGCGGCCGGGATTGCTCCGCCCACTTGACCACGACCCAGGCAAGGCTCCGGATCTGCTTCTCCACGGGCTTGCCACCCTTCGCGCGGCTGAAGTGCGTGCAATCCGGGCTGCACCAGAGCAATCCGACCGGCCGGCCGCGCGTGACCATCCGCGACGAGAGCTTCCACACATCCTCCGTGTGGTGCACGGTCTCCGGATGATTCGTGCGGTGCATGGCGATCGCGGAGGGATCGTGATTGATGGCGACGTCCGGGCCACGTCCGAGCGCCCACAGGATCCCCAGGGAGGCCCAGCCCCCGCCCGCAAAGCTGTCCACAATCAGCTCGCTCATGCCCCCGCTCCTTCGCCCTTCTTTGTCGCCCGCCCGCCCGAGGCGGATTGCTCGTCCACCCGGGCCAGCGCCGCACCCAACGTCTCGCCCGGTCCCCACAGAAACGTCGTGTAGGTCTTGCCTTCCTTCCTGCACTGGATGCCGATGATGGCGCCGGCGCCGTTCGGCTGCGATCCCTCGTACCGCAAGGCTTTCAGGCGCTGAATCAGTTCGTCCTGCGCCTCCACGATCAGGGATTCATAGCGATGGGCCCGGTTCATGACGAGGCCCGATGCACCATGCCCTGGATCCACTGCCCCAGGAGCGCGTTGAGGCAGGACTGCCCACAGGCCAACTTGACCCCAGGGACCCGCGCCGCCTCGTCCGTGAACACCGTGATGCCGAATTGCACCGGACCAGCTCCGACCACGTACCAACGGTTCACGTCCCGCTTGATCGCCTGGCACACATCGCAGACGAAGTGCTCCTCGAGGCCCATCGGGTTCGCTCACTGGGTTAGGGGCGTGAAGCCATCCGCGCACACCAGCAGCCGGTACTCATAGAGACCATGGGATCGTTCTCCGCGCGCCCGCTTCTCGACGGTGTGTCCACCGAAGCGGCTCTTCCGAAGGTGGCGAAGTTGAGCCGAGCAGCTCGCGTGCGGGTCCTGGACGCCGAACCGTTGTTCGATGGCCTCCTGAAGCTCCTGCAGCGTGCGCCACCGCCCGTCGCGCATCACCTCAAAGACCCGCCCAAGCTGACTCGCCAGCCGGTCTCGATCGTGCGCTGGGTCGTAGTCCGGCCCGTTGAAGCGCACAGAGTCCGCCTTGCCGACCGGCGGATCGAACAAAGACAGGGTCTCCGTGCCGTGCCCCATACACCCCTCTTAGCCAGCAGCCCGTGTCTGCCGGGGCACCAGGTCGGACTCCAGCGCGATACGCACCAGCGACGCCGCGTTGGAGCAACCGAGCCGCGCATGGAGCGATTTCCGGTAGCCGGTGACCATCGAGGGCGAGAGCCCGAGCACGGCCGCGATCTCCTTGGTCGTGTTGCCTTCCACGACGAGCGCAAGAACTTGAAGTTCACGGTTGGGAATCTGAGGAGTCGTCCTGGCCTGCATGGCCAACCTCCGTAGAGCCCACCGGCCTCTACAAGGCGCACGGGGCCCCCAGCCGGCACACGACTGGGGGACCCGGCCGCTATGAGGCGCGGCAGGGGGCGTCACGCCCTACCGC
This sequence comes from Candidatus Nitrospira neuquenensis, assembly GCF_979578155.1. Lineage (NCBI taxonomy): Bacteria > Pseudomonadati > Nitrospirota > Nitrospiria > Nitrospirales > Nitrospiraceae > Nitrospira > Candidatus Nitrospira neuquenensis. The sequence goes on from NZ_CEFZDU010000034.1 coordinate 102,092, forward strand.
GGGCCCGGCTGATGCCCTGCACCGGCCCGCTCGCCCGTGCAGGTCTGGCCCCCGGATCCCCAGGCCAGCCGATCAGGTACTCAGCGCCACGGTCGATCCCGCACCGTTCTTCGAGATCATGATCTGCTGGGCGACCGCGCTCTTGAACGCCTCGTCATGCGTGATGAACAACAACGGCGAGAACTCTTGCGACAGGATCGGCAGGCATTCGACCAAGGCCTCCACCCCCTCCCGATCCACGGCCGCGAACGCCTCATCCATGACCAGGGTTTCGATCCTGGCGCCGGCCCGATGGGCGAGCAGCTTCGACAGCCCGACCCGCAAGGCCAGATCCAGCCGCGCTCGCTCGCCGCCCGAAAACGATTCGTAGGGCCGCTCGCCGTAGACATCGCGGACGGTGATGTCCAGCGTTTCCGCCAAGCCCTCCCGACTCTTGAGGGCCCGCTGGGTCGCCAGGGTGATCCGCATCCCTGAGGCGGAGATCCTGGCCAACAGCCGGTTGGTCTCTGCTTCCAAGAGGGGAATCGCGCTCTCCAGGATGAGGATCGGGATCCGCTCGTAGGCGTCGGTCAACGCCTGGTAGTGCCGGAGGTCCAAGTCCAGGGCGGCCAGCTCCGCGCGGAGACGACCGGCCGTTGCCTGAGCCTCCCGAGCCGCCTGCATCCGCTCCGCCACCTGGCCCATCTGCATGAGGACGTCGCGAAGCTGCGTGTCCAGCGAGGCACGCTGTTGGTCACAGGCCGCCAGCGCCGCCTCCACGGTCGCCTGGCGCTCGCTCAGTGCCTGACGTTCCGCCAGCGTCTGCTCCAGCGTCGCGATCTGTCGTCGGCTCGCCGCCGCCTGGTCCCGTGCGGTCTGCAACGCGGCCGCCAAGGTGGGCCCTTCCGCTTGGGCTTGACCCAACCGGGCCAGGAGATCACGGAGCGAGGTCTCCAGCTCTTGCTTCTGCGCGTCGCAGGCCGTCAGGTCGGCCAGGAGTCGGCCTTCCTGCTCTCGAAGCTCGTGCTGTTCCTCCCGACGCCGTTCCAGCGCCTGCCGACGCTCTTGAACGTCGGCCATCTCCGCCTGCAGGTTCGCCAGGTCGGCCTCCAACGTCGGCAACTCGCGCTCCGCCTGCTCCAGCTCCGGCACCAGCACGGTCCATTCCCGGAGTTTCGTCAGACGGCCTTGCAAGGTTTCCTGCTCGCGCGTGACCGCCTGCAGGTTGGACAGGACACCCGCCCGCTGCTGCTGGAGCCTGTCCTCACTCTCGCATTCCCGCAGCACGGCCTCGCGCTCCTGGTCCAGCCCGGCGAGCACCGACACCAGGTCCGGCACGACGAGCGCCGCAATGGCCTCCTCCGTGCGCGGTCTCGCCGCCAAGGCGGTCGTCTGTTCCGGAATCCGGCGTTGAGCGTCGACCGCCTGGACGGTGAATTGACACCGGGCCTGCAGACCGGCATCACAGGGCACCTGCCCGAGCAACGCCACGGCCTTCGTGTCCCGCTCCAGCGCCGCCTCGAGCTGCTTGGTCTCATCGGCATAGGCTCGGACCGCTGTCGCGATCTCCTGCCGCTTCGCCAGGGCCTCCATCTGCAGCCGTTGCGCGTGCTCCCGTCTCTGCCGGACCTCCTGCAACGCCGCATCGAGGGACTGCAGGGTCGTCTGCCACTGGGTCGTGTGGGCCAGTCCCGCCTGAATCGCCCGTTCGATGTCGCCCTGTTCCCCGACCTTGGCCCGGATGTCCGCGGCCCGACTCAGAATGCGCTGCAGCCGGTCCCGCCGCTCGTTCAGCGCGCGGGACCGGGTGTCCAAAGCCTGCAGGCGATCACGGTGGGCCGTGAGGTCCGCCTCGACATCCGCCACCTGCCCCAGAGAGGACCGACACGTCGTCAGCGCCTCGACGAGAGATGCCCGGGTCCGGTCTGCCAAGGCCAGGGCCTCCCGAGTCGTCTCCTCGGCCAAGGCATCTCGCTGGTGGCTGGTGATCAGCTCTGCCTGGCGCGAAGTGAGGCGGGCGATCTCCTGCTCGGTGTCGCGCAGGGCCGTCCTCACCGCCTCCAACTCGTCGGCCACCGCCGGGAGCGCATCGAGCTTGGCCTGACCAGCGTCCCGCTCCGCACGCAGGGCGGCCTGTTCCCCGTCCAGAGCCGCGAGGGCTTGCCGCACCTGCCGTTCGGCCGCGGACTGCTGCTCGTAGGAGGCTTCCAGCGTGGGGAGTTCGGCGGCTTGGGCGCCCGCCTGCTCCAGGTCGGCCGCCAGATCAGGCCGGCGCGCGGTGAGCGTGATCCCTTCTCGGTTCGCTGCCTGGCGGAGCAGGGCGTACTGATCCAGCCGGAGGATCTGGGCGAGGATGGCCTTCCGCTCGGCCGGCGTGGCGCGGGAAAAGCGATCGGCCTGACCTTGCAGCAGGAACCCCGTCGACGCCAGGAGAGCGTAGTCGGCGCTGAGGAGTTGCTCAATCTTAGCTTGGGTGTCGACGAGACGGGCACCGGACACCGGCTGCCAGCGTCCATCGGCTTCCACCATCACGACGAGTTCGCTCTTGCCCGCTTTGGTCTTGAGGCTCCGCGTCCGCCTGACCTGATACCGCTGACCGTGGAGCCGGAAGATGACGGCGACGCTCATCGTCTCCGCGCCAATCCGGATCATCTTGTCTGTCTCAGTCCGGCACTTCCCGAAGAGCGCCCACAGCACGCTATCCACGCAGAGGGTGGACTTTCCGGCCCCGTTGGGCCCCACGACAGTGGCGGCGCTGACCCCTCTGAGATCCAGGTCGGCCTGCACGTAGGACCCAAAGTTCGCTACGCTGATCGTTTCGAGCTTCATGTCAGTCTCCCGTGAACAGGCCCATTTGCTCGACGCGCTCGCCCGTGTGCAGGTTGATCCGCACATCCCGCTCCACCAGCCAGGCGTCCTCGAACTCCTGGGCCAACACCTTGAGGTGATCCAGGTAGGCCTCCGTGAACCACCAGCACTTCTCCTCGGGATCCCAGGCCCGGGCTCGATGGGGAGCCAGGTTCTTGAGGGCCTCGACGAATTCTGTGTCATACGGACTCGTGACCTGGACCCTGGCGAGCCCCTTCAGAAACTCCGGCGGCCCGACCTCGTGGACCGTGATCGTGCACACCCCAGACTTCACGCCGCCAATTCCTCTACCAGGCGTCGGTGTTTCCCGAGGATGACCGCCTGATCCGTCTCGTCCACGTGTCCCGCCAGCGCCCGGGTCAAGGCCTCCTCCATCGTCAAGCACTGGGCCATGCCCGCATCGCGGGCCCGGTCCTCCTGGACGATTTCGATGTCGAGCTGCGTCAGAGGATGGTCCGCTGTCCATTGCTCGATCAGGGCTGTGTGCTGCTCGTAGGTGTCTGGCGGCACGCAATCCTTGATCCGGTAGACGTGCTCAGGACTCACGTGCTGCCAGGCGAGTTCCCCCAGAGAGAACGGCCCCTCGACCGCATCGCCCCGCCGATCCACGAGGGTGATGGTCTTGAAGAGTCTGGCGTGCGGGTTTTCGACGAAGGTGACGCGGGGATCCTGGCCGGCCTCAATCTCGACCACGTTGAAGCCCTTCGGCTCGTGCTCCTCGCCGAACCCGTTCCGCATCAGCGAGCCGCTGTACCAGGCATTCGAGGCAATCTGCTGGTGGGCGTGAACGTGATTGAGCGCGACGTACTCGAAGGCCGCACACTCCGACAGGGGAATCAGAATGTCCTGGCTCAGCGAGCGAGGTTGCACGCCGACCTTGGCGTTACCGACCGAGCCGTGCGCCAGGAGAACGGTAGGGATGCCGGGCTCGATCTCCAGCGTGAAGCCGCGCAGGATCGCCGCCAACCCTTGGTTGATCAGCGCGAGGATTTCTTCCGGCGACTTGTCTTTGTGCTGCTCCATCGCCAAGAGCCGGCCCTTTTGCGGGTAAGGCAATCCACATATCCTGACGTACTGGCCGTTGAGTTTGAGGAGCAGCGACTCCGGACGCTCCATCAGGAAGATGTTGTCTCGATGCTTGAGCGGCTCCAGCGCCGTCGCCATGTTGCCGGAGAGGCCCATATCGTGGTTTCCGGCTATGATCGCGACAGGCATCGAGTCGGCCATCAACTCGACCCATTCCAGGATCACCTGGACCTCATCCATCGTGGGCTTGACTGAATCGAAGACATCGCCCCCGATCAGGAGCGCATCGCACCGCGTCTCTCCGGCTGTCGCAGTCTCGCGCACAAAAGCGAGGCTGTTCCGGAGGTCGGTCAAAGCCTGGTTCTTGCCAGTCTGCTGGTCGATCACCAACTTGCCGGCGAAGGTCGCGTTCGCATTGGGGTGGAGATCGCCAGTATGGGCCAAGCGAATCATGACGTTTCACCTCTCTTCTGCAGCGGTTCCGCTCGACTCTGAGTGTTGCCCGTCTCTCCGGGCCGTCCCCCATTGCGCTCACGGCTGGTCGCAGGGGCAGCCGCTACAGGCACGGGGCTGATCGGCGCAGCCACGCCGCACGTGCCAGGCACTCGGAGTTATCTCATTCCCACGGCAGCGGCGCCGTCGTCGGACCGCCCGGATCCGCCAGGCCGATCAGGTGGTCGTAGAACTGCAGCCGGTGCAGCGCCGTCCACTTGGCCGGATTGCCCTGGACCTTCTTCGTGTCGAATTGCTTGCGCTGAATCAGCTCGTTCAAAATCTTGAGCTGCTGCTCCACGTCGGCCGCCTAAAAGTCCGCCCGGGCCTGCTCGGCGGGACTCGGGCGCGTCCCTGGGTCCGTGGATGAGGCCGGTTTGGTCGTCGCCTCGGTGGCCTTAACCGGTTGCGCCTCCTCCTTCGCGGAGCCGACGGGCGCCGTATCTTTGCGCTCGAACTCGATGATCTCGCCGTCGACTTCCGGGTACTCGGGGCTCCGGCCGCTGTGCATGATCTCGGGCGGGACCTCCGTGGCCGGAGCCGGAGCCCACAAGGCAGCTTTGGCCCCGGAGGCTTCGTCCAGCATGTGCTGCCGGTCCATGGGGTGGTCGGGGTCCGGACTGAACATGAGTGTGGCGAACACGAACCCCTTTTTCAGTTCCTCGGGCTTGTAGGCCTTGCGCAGCGAGAGCGCCTTCTCCACCACCCGGTTCATCGCCCCGGTTTGCGCCCGGGCGACGATGTGCTTCTGGATCTGCAGCGCGTCCTTTCTGACCTTCTCCTCGATCCACGCCTCCACATCGCGTGGCGTCGGGAACGCTTTTTTGAAGTCAGGCCCCTCCTTGGGATCGTGCAGGTAGGCCTCGGCCTTGGCCCGGTAGTTGTCCCGCAGCTCCTGCTCCATGGTGTCCATGTGCAAGGCCTTGTCCGCGACCACCGGCCGCCACTGCCCATCCATGCCCTTGATGAGGCCGACAGCCTGGTAATGGCAGAACCGCGGGTCCCGGCCGCTGTCCATCCGGCGGAAGGCGTGATACGCCCACTTGATCCCGGCCGCGTCGGCGAGCTTGTCGTAGAAGTTCCGGCGGAACGACACCATGCCGCCGGCTTGCGGGTAGAGGTCCGTCGAAATGACCTTCTTCTCGTTCGTGATCGTGAGATCGGGCGTCACCTTCTTCACGACCAACCGATGGAGCGCCGGCGGATGCTGCAGGGTCGGCACCCCCAGCACGATGTAGCCTTCCTTCTGCTTGGCTTCGAGTTCCTTATTGATCTGTTGCACGACGGTGAGGCCCCGTTCCTCGGGCGCCACCGGCGCGGGCGTGGGCTTCGTACTCATCACGTTCCTCCTCTTCCATGAACGGGAGATGCTGGCGAGGCTCAGCCGGCCGCGGCATCCCCAGGGGGCGGGTCTCCTCCAGACGGTCGAGCAACCAGATGATCACCAGGAGCTCGACGAGACTGAGCAGCCCCATGCCGATGAACATCTGCCAGCACATCACGCCGCACCCGGCTCGATCGTCTTCCGCACATTCGGTCGCGTGGGGCGACGGCGCGGGGGCTTCGGGTCGCGGAGCTTCCACAGGAGCAGTCCCAGCACGACGAGAACCACGAGGTCCAACAGGGTTCGCATGGCCAACAGCAGATTCCACAGGATGTCCATCTGCGCCTCCTCGCTACATACAGCCGATGATCCCGGACCAGCGCCGCCGCGTAGCAATCCAGACACCACCACGCCCCGCGGTATTCGACCCGCCCCGCCCCCGCGCACCGCAGCGTGGCGCAGGCTTCATGGGCCGGCTTCATCGGCACCAGTTCAGCCAGTCGCAGGATCCCGGACCGCCTCATCCGCGTCCCCTTGTGTCGGTCAGAGTCCGGTTCCTCCGGCACCAGGCGAGCACTTCACTCTCGACGAACCAGATCGCCTTTCCGATGCGATAGTGGGGACAGCCATGCCGCTCGACCGCCTTGTAGAGCGTGTGCGGGGGCAACCCGAGTCGCCGCTCCAAGTCCGTGGCCTTGACCCACGGCTCTCGAAGTCCTGACGGGGCAAGCTCGGCCCCAGAGGACTCGAGGGTCTCCTGGCCTGGCGCCAACGACTGAACCGTGTCTGCTGGATAGGTGGCCTGATGCTTCGCCATCGGTCTCCCGTGCTCACCTGGTTCGGAAGTGCGAGGCTCCGGTTGAGAGTCCGGAGCCCCGCGCCCTTCCCGGCCCGAGCCGCCTGGTGCAATTCATCGCCCTTCAATGGGGCCACGGCGAAGAAGCCGTGGAGTGATGATCCAGGCTGGCTCAATGGGCGTCGGGCCCCACGCCCGTTATGTCATCCTCCGATTCCGGCGCCGGTCGGCCTTCGCCATCTGGCGGCGGTGCCGTCTCGTGACCCACCAGCGCCGCTTCAAGAGTCGCATCCCCGACGTCCGTCGCTCTCTGCGGTGCCGCACGCGCCCCCTCCTCGTCCAACTGCCTCAACAGCTCCCCGTCCTGTAGGCCTTGCTGGTAGGCCTGCTGCCACCTCACCGGAGTTCCCGGATCGATCCGTAGGGGGTGACTCTCTCCCGCCGCCACGCGCAGCCCCGTGAGTTCCAGCCAATACCCTTGCCGAACCTCGGGGTCCGTGGCCCCCGACCAGAGCTTGGTGCACGTCGCAATCCGCGCGGAGAGACGCCCCGTCTCCATGCTGCATTTACCCCGTTTTACAAACCGGGTCCCTGTGTCCGCTGTAAAACGAAGTTTTCGTGGTTCCTTCCACGTCCCCCCTGCTACCATCTGACCCATGGGCCGGATAGGTGGGTTGTCTCAACCTCTTGCACGTCTCAACGAACCCGACCCGCTCCACACACTCGATGGCGATCTCGGCCAGGAGTTCGCGCAGGACCAGCTCGCGGAGCCGAGGGCCGGGCTTTTTCTTCAGCCGTTGGGACGACAGCGCCCAAGCATCCTTGACGGCCTGGTCCACCCGCGTGTTCAGGATCGGATCGTCCTCTTTCATCAGACTGCGACCGCCTCCCCGTCTGTCCCCAAGAAGGCCCGCTGGGCGATGGCCTCGGCCTCCGCGACCAGTTCGGCCTCATTGCCCAGCCTGAGCGCGGCCTGCCGGCGCCGGACGAGCTGCTGGGCGCGCCGATTGGTCAACACGACGCCATCCTCGTAGTTGCCGCAGATCAGGCAGTGCCACGCTGGCGGCTCGAAGGTCCCCGGCCGCACCGAGGGCCGGTCCTGCGGCTGGGCGAAGCAGGTGAGAGGGAAGGTGACGATCATCGTGGCGGAACACCGTGAACACTTCATGACGCAACCTCCTTGAACAGGGCCCGTGTGCCGGGCCGGTGCGAACCATGGTGTCCTCAGCGCGCAAGGACAACGGACTCCTTCTGGCGAGCCGGCGTGCTCACCAAGAAGGAAGCCAGATCAACGTCGAAGGCCTCACAAATGGCCTCCAGATCGCGCATGGTGGGCGAGGTTACCCCTCGTTCCCAATTCATGATCGAGCGACCAGTCTTGCCGATGCGCTTGGCGAAGGCCTCGACCGACAAGCCTTGGAGTTCCCGGAGATCACGAAGCCGCTGAGGATTGAAACGAGAGCGCTTGGGCATAGTGGGTAGTTATACACCCGGCTCTATATGCAGTCAAGATGTTTTTTTCTCCCGGTTGAAATAAATTTCTCGGCTATGCGTGAGCGGCGAAAGGGTCAGGAAATCAAAAAGATTCCCACGGAGACTCCATGGGGGAAGGCCTTGGAGATCGTGCGGGTCGACGTCAAGAACGTCTCTCTCTCTGTCATCGAGCAGAAGGGAGGTATGTCGCGGGCCAATTACCGCAGACTAGTCCGCGGCCCTGAAGGTCCCACCTGCAAGACAATGACGAAGCTATTGGAGGTGATGGGCGCTTCTCCCCATGACTACGCGCGGGCATTTGTCGGGGGAGGCGGGCAATCACTGCAGTCCGGAGAAAGCGCCGCAACAGATGACCTCGCGTATGTGGATCTCATGGAGTTCAAGGCGGCAGCCGGCGGTGGGGCATTGATCGAACACGAACGCCGACTGGACCAGCTCGCCTTCAAGCGAGCCTGGATCAAAGGCAAGCTCCGCGCAAATGTGGCCGACCTGAAACTGATCCAGGTCTCCGGCCACTCTATGGAGCCGACGATTTGTGATGGGGATCTGGTGCTCTTCGATATCAGCCGGAGGGAGATCCGCCACGATCAGATTTACGTGCTGCGGGATGAAGATGAGGGCGCGATCGTCAAACGACTATGTCTCAAGGACAAGGGGCTCGTCGAGATCCACAGTGACAACCCGGACAAACGGTACCAGCGCCCCACGGTGCGCCAGGATCAGATCAAGGTCTTGGGAAAGGTGGTCTGGGTGGCAGGCCGGCGGGTGTAGGGGCATAGTCAGCGTGGACCCGACTCAACACGTCGGACGATTCGTGACGGACTTAACCGAACCCCAGCGTGCAGGGCTTCGGCAATTGATCTTGATGTATGAGCAGGTCAGAACTGGGCAACGGATTGATGACTGGCAGTGGTCCTCGCTGGAACAAGCCTTAAGGGACAGCTTCGGTGAACTGAACCGCGACTGGCGCCGGATCGCCGTCACCGAAACCGCCTTGCTGAGCAGCGAACGGTTCCTGGCCAGTGTCCCCTGCGGTGGCCAGGTCAAGTGGCTCGCGCATCCCGGAGCCTGCCGGCATTGCCAGGCCCTGAACGGGAGAGTCTTTACAGTCGTTCATCCTGCCAATGTCATGAAGCATCCGGAGTCTCATGTGTGGGTGGGGAAGGTGGCCCTCAACGTGGGGCGACGGTCAACGCGCTATAAGCGCCTCCCGGATGGCCGCTTGAGGTTGCGAACATCCGCAGAACGCAAGGTGCCGGCCATGCCTCTCCACGAACATTGCCGATGCGTCTGGACGTACTACGTCTACCTTACTCCGGACCAGGAGAGGCGTATCAGCCATGATGGTGGGATGAAGCTAGAGCGGCGGGCTTAGCCCGGACGTGGCAGCGCACCGCGTCGGATTGCCCTTCCAAGGCGCATGGCTGGGCAGTCCCCCTCTTAGAAACCAGAGGATAGGCATCTCATGCTGAGTCGACTCCTCTATGCCGGTCGAGCCGCTACCGGTCTTTTTGGGCTGGTGGCCCTGTTCCTTCCCGTATCCGCTGCCGCCCAAAATCCAGCCGTGGCTGTGGATGCCCTACGCTGCACGACTGAGCGGCCAGAGCCAGGTCTCCAGACCTTGGTCGTTACAACCGGCACGCTGCGGAACCTAACCCAGCGCCCCCTGGCAAACATACAAATCGAGACCACCTTGCTTGCCCCAGAAGGGTCACGCCCCACTGGACACTCCTATGGTCCAACCTTGATCCCTGGGCCACTGGAGCCGGGCTCGACTGTGCGGTTTCGAGCGATTACGAATTACGGTCTTGAACTTCACCAGACCGTGCGGTGCCGCGTCCGGATCCGGCTGTACGGCCAGAAGGACTGGTTGGCGCTGGCGGGAATCACCGAGACAGACTTTCAGGCTCCAGAATCGCAGGGAGGCACTGGTGCCGGCAAACGCTAATATGAACACGCTCTACTACGGCGACAACCTGGACGTCCTGCGGCGCTACATCAAGGACGAATCGGTCGATCTTGTTTACCTGGATCCGCCGTTCAAGAGTGACCAGAATTACAATGTCCTCTTTGCGGAACAGGACGGCTCCAGATCGGCCGCACAGATCAAGGCATTTGAGGATACGTGGCGGTGGGACCAGGCCGCGGCCATCGCCTATCAGGAAGTCGTCGAAGGGGGCGGGAAAGTCTCTCTGGCCATGCAGGCGTTCCGGACGTTCTTGGGTGAGAATGACATGCTGGCCTACTTGGCGATGATGGCCCCACGTCTTGTCGAACTCCGCCGTGTACTGAAGGCAACCGGGAGCATCTATCTCCACTGCGATCCGACAGCCAGCCATTACCTCAAACTTCTACTGGACGCTGTCTTTCAACCAGGCAACTTCAGAAGTGAAATAATCTGGCGTCGTAGCAATGCCCACAACAAGGTCACTCGACAATATGGGCCAGTCCACGACACCATCCTGTTCTACTCAAAAACCCAGAGCATGTATTTCCAGCCAGGGACACGACCACCAATGAGCGGCTATATTCGTGAATGGTTTACCGGAGAGGACGAGAAGGGGCCGTTCCGGACAAACATGTTGACTGGACCAGGAACCCGCACCGGGTCGAGCGGAAAACCATGGCGCGGTTTCAATCCGTCCTCAGTAGGAAGGCACTGGGCCATACCTGCGTCCGTTCGTGGCGAGCTGCCGGCGGAGGCATCTTCTTGGGATACTCAGCAGGTGCTGGACTATCTTTACGAGAAAAAGCTGATCTATGTGCCTCGCGACGGAGCTGGCCAGCCCAAGTACAAACAATATATTGGCAAAGGAGTGCCATTTCAGGACATCTGGGCATACCAGCCATATACACAGGGTTGCCTCTACGGAACCGAGGAAGGCATCGATGAAGATGTGAAGTGGCTCGAGCACGATGCCGAACGGCTGGGCTATCCAACTCAAAAGCCTGTGGGCCTTTTAGAACGCATCATCGTTTCTTCATGCCCTGCAGATGGGAATATCCTTGATCCATTTTGTGGGTGTGGAACGACAATCGCGGCAGCTCAGCTTCTGAACCGCCAATGGATTGGAATTGACGTTACCCACCTAGCGATCACCCTGATCAAGCACAGATTGAAAAGCGCGTTTGGCGACACAGCGAGTTACAAGGTTATTGGGGAACCCGTGGACGCAGCCAGCGCCGAGGTCCTTGCTCAGCAGGACCCATACCAGTTCCAATGGTGGGCACTGGGCCTCGTCGGTGCCAGACCTGCGGAGCAAAAGAAAGGGGCTGACCAGGGCATTGATGGTCGACTGTACTTCCACGACGAGGCTGGCGGAAAGACCAAACAGATCGTCTTTTCAGTGAAGGCCGGGAAACTGAAGGCTGAATTCGTGCGAGACCTCAGGGGCGTCGTCGAACGGGAGAAAGCCCAGATCGGCGTCCTCATCTCCCTGGAAGAACCCACCAAGCCGATGAGGAGCGAGGCCGCCAAGGCTGGCTTCTACGAGTCTCCCTGGGACGGCAAGAAGTATCCGCGTCTCCAACTGCTCACGGTCGAAGAGCTCTTCGGTGGGAAGCCGGTCTCCTACCCACCCACGAGGGCCAATGTGACGTTCAAGAAAGCCCCAGTGGCGAAGCAGGCAGGGTCTCCACAGGAAGCGCTGCCGTGGACGGGTGAAGAGCAATCACCCTAGCAGGCCGCCGATCGGCAGATGAGAATGAGCGGACGCCGTTGAGAGGCTCAAGAAGTGGTTGAATGACTAGGGGGGCACAATGCCGGTAGATGATGAAGCCAAGACGCCGGAGGAGTATGGGCCGTACCTGACTGCCGCGCTCATCTGTGAAAAGATTTTGCGGGAACAGGACGGCGTGATTTCAGCGGTTCGGATCATTGACCGTGTGACCCACGCCGTCCATGGCGGTAAAGAGGTCATGGATCCATTTCCCTATCGAATGGGCCTCCTGATCTCGCTTAAGTCAGGGGAGGCAATCGGCCCCTATCAAATCACCATTCAGCCCATCAAACCCGGAAGCAATGAAAAGTTACGGCCTGCAGTATACGCAGTGAACTTTGAATCACCCGCAGATCGAGGCGTCGGCATCATTGCCGATATGGAGGTGGTGTTTGACGTGCCGGGGCTCTGGTGGTTTGACGTTTGGCTCAGCGGGCAAGGGCGCGTCCGGCGGGTGAGCCGGATTCCGTTCAGAATCATTTACCTCCCGCAACCTGAGCAAAAGAGTGGGACACGCGTATAAACGTAGGCAGAGAGGACACAACTGGTGTATCGACGGTGATCGTGTTGCATGCCCCCGTTGTCATGGAAGGGATATGCATCTCGGATAACAACACCGTGAATCGCGCTTTGAGTTGGTCTTCAGCAAGCAGCCCTTCGCCGAACTGGATGAGCAAGGCATCCACTTCGTTTGCTACATCGATCGCCGCCTGCTCACCAGAATCGAGGATGTCCTGCAGATTACCAACTAGGTATTCTTCGAGTTCATCCATTGACCGCTCGCCGGTGAGATACGACAGAATAACCTGTCGAAGCGCCGCAAACTGTTGAAGTCGAGTTTCCAGCATAATGCCTCCCCTGCCGGTCAAGCGAGTGTCTGCTGCTACTATGCGCGACCTATTCAACCGGAGTCAATATCCTAATCGGATCGCAGCCGGAGAACTTAATGCCGTGATGCTCTGGGATAGCGTTTTGCAAGAACCGCACCTCCGCGGCGAGCCCCCAGGAACGCGGAGCCAGGTCATACGGTATTGCGAGCCTTCTGGACAATGGGTTGTGGAAATTCATCAGTACCTACGACCAGATGGGTCGCTGGGCGGAAAGGGGAGGCCTGATCCAAAGAGGCTCCGCATTGCAGAGACGATTTTTGACCTCTTGCGGGAGTAGATCGGGGAGCACGAAAACACACGATGGCGCCCCCCACCCTCACCTTCCGCTTCACCCACTACCGGTCGGCACGGCTTCGCGCCATGCTGCAGGTCGCCGAACAGGGCCACCTGACGACTCCGTTCACGCCGATGAAGGATGGGGATTGGTATCAGGTCACGTTCGCCCTGTCCTCCAGAGCACAGGTGCATGCGGCCCTCTCCCTGGCAGAACTCCTCCTCCGGCATCCCTGCGCGGAAGCCTACGGGAACGGCCAGCGGGTCAACCCTCAGCGCGTCGTCAGCATCCTCCGGTGCTACGAGAAGAGCTTCGGGCCGAGTCAGTGGAAGGCCCACTGCTACACTGTACAGAAGGGCTTTTTCGAGGCGCAGCTTATCCCGATCACCTACACCGTGCGAACGACGATTGAACTGGGGTGTGGGCCCGAAGGCTGCTCGAACGAGCCGGGGAAGAGCCAGGTGGAGTATTCCGGCCCTGGATACCGACCGTGGTACTTCCCCTGCCGCTATGCCGAGCCGGCCGTCGCCAGGATCGCCGTCACCCACCCCGCCGGGATCCGGGCGCAGGTCGAGCAGGCCTTAACGGCCTACGAGTGCACCTGGTGCCCCCGCCTGCAGCATCTCGATACCTGGGAACTGGAGATGTGGGGACGGGCTTTGTAGGAGGACCTATGCCCAAACGACTGAAGCCGGCGAGCGAGAAAGGCTACTTTCCACGGATCAACAGGCGAACGGGCGCTGTGGAGCACTGGATTCGCATCAGTTGGTTCGGGAAGATGAAGGGATTTGGCCCCTACGCCTCCAAGGACGAGGCTCTCCAGACGATCGAACAGAAGAAGATCCATCAGCGCGCGCTGAAAGACCGCGCAGATCTCGGCCTTTCGATTCCCCTGGAGATTCACCGCAGCATCATCACTCGGCTCCCCGCGAGGATGGATCAGGCACCACAGGGCCCCGGCATCTACATTGTCCAAGGCGGGCCGGGCGGCCCCATCAAGCTCGGGTACGCAACCAACATCGCCAAGCGCCTCCGTGGTCTTCAGTTCATGAACTCCCATCCGCTGACCCTGCTGGGGGTTCTGCCAGGAACGGAGAAGCAGGAAAAGGCCCTGCACCTCTTGTTCCACAAGAGCCGTTCACACGGTGAGTGGTATCACCCGACACCGGACATCGTGCAGTTCCTGCTCGACCAGGGCATTCGTCCGATGCTCACCAAGAAGGGCCATCGCCATGCCACGCCGGCAGAAGCCGTCTAGAGAGAAGGGCTACTTCCCGACCCGGAACAAACGCACTGGGCAGATCGAGCACCGCATCCGCATTGCCTGGTTCGGAAAGATGACCTGGTTCGGGCCCTACAAGACGAAGACCGCGGCGCTGAACGCGATCCAAGACAAGAAGGCCGAGGAGCGCAAGCAGAAACAAGCCCCCGGCCAGGTCCAGCCGACCACCGGCCAGATGGAGCAGCTCATCGATCAGTACCTTCTCGACTTGAAAGGCAAGCGCGAGGACTATCGCGGGCAGGAGCGGTTCGCGAAGTTCTGGAAACAGCGGTACGGCCATCGGCCGCCTCTCTCGCTTCAGCCATCCGAGGTCGCCGCGGCGCTCGCCGAGCTGCACACCCAGGGTCGCAAGGCCTCGACCGTCAACCACTATGGGAAATTCCTCCGGGCCTTCATGAACCGCAAGATCAAGCCCAAATCCTGGGTCCTAGACTTCTGGGCCGACATCGAATGGTATGACGCGGAACAGGACAAGGCCCGCCGGATCCCCTTGACCCCGGATCAGGAAGATCGGCTCTACAAGCAGCTCCGGCCGCTCGATCGGCTCTTCACGCGACTGGACGTGGTGCTGGGGCTGCGCCGCGCGCAGTTCTTCACGCTCCGTTGGGAATGGCTCTCCTGGCCAGCCGCCCTGTTCTACCTGCCCAAATTCAAGTGTCACCAGGCGAGGGAATTGCCGATCCCTAGCGAAGGCATGCTGTACCTGCGCTGGCTGTGGGAGCAGCAAGGCCAACCCGAACAGGGATGGGTGTTCCCGCAGGCCTTGAATCCTGAGAAGCCGATCAACCATGCGAACTGGTATCGGCGACACTTCCGCAAAGCAGTTGCAGACGCAGGGCTGTCTGCGTTAAAAGTAGACTTTCACACGCTCCGACATACATTCGCGACCAGGGGAGGGCAGACAGCCCCCACGAGGATCCTGCAAGACCTCCTCGGTCATAGTGATATCCGCATGACCGAACTGTACACGCGAGCGCATGATCCCGCGAAGCGGGCAGCGATGGAGCAGGCGGCAGCGATGAATCCGAAATGCCTTGTTCCAACTACTATCGAACTGCTATCGTCACCTGCCATGACCAGGAGGCTGAAGCTCAATAAAGTTAAGTAAATTCAATTTGTTGGCGGTGTAGCTCAGTTGGTAGAGCAGCGGACTCATAAGCCGCGGGTCGGGGGTTCGATACCCTCCACCGCCACCATCCCTCCTTTTCACGTGGTGTCTGGCCGTCTCACCGTTTCTACAAGTCATTGGTTTTCTTCACTTCTCGTTGTCACACCCACTCAAGCGGTCGCTTGACAGCTCCGGGCAGGGTGGGTACACTCGGTGGGGACACTCCAGTGTGATCCCGAGGAGTGTCCCCACTCTGCGGTGTCCACGCGGCGAGGACGTCCCATGTTGGAACTGGCGACCGCGCAGGCCCGACCGCCCAATCGGACGCGGGGGCTGCTCACCGACACGAAGATCCGGACGGCCCGGCCGAAGGCCCGGCGCTACAAGCTGTACGATGGGCACGGGCTCTTCCTCTTCATCTCACCCGGGGGCGGCAAATGGTGGCGGTTTCGGTACAAGCTGCAGCACCGACAACACCTCCTCTCACTCGGCACCTACCCGGAGATCAGTCTCCGCGACGCGCGGGCGCAACGGGATGCCGCGCTGGGGCTGCTCGCCAACGGGGTTGACCCCCTGGCGCATCGCGCGCAGGCCCAGCAGACCCAGGCGCGCTGCCAGGCCGAGACCTTCGAGGTCGTCGCCCGGGAGTGGTTCGCCAACCAGGCGTCGGGCTGGGCCGCCTCCTACAGCTCGAAGGTGCTCCGCCGGCTGGAGTGCTACCTGTTCCCGTTCCTGGGCAGCCGGCCGATTCGGGAGATCGCCGCGCCCGAGCTGCTCAGCGTGCTCCGCAAGATCGAGGAGCGCGGCATTCCGGAAACCGCCCATCGGGTCCTCGGGAACTGCCGGGATCTCTTCGCGTATGCCATGGCCTCCGGACGGGTCGAGGCGGACAAGGATCCGACGCGCCGCTTAGCGAAGGCGCTGAAGCCCACGCAGCAGGGACATTTCGCGGCCGAGGCCGCGACCCATCCGGAGAAGCTGAGAGAGATTCTTCGGGCGATCGCCGGCTACAAGGGGACCCTCGTCGTGGCCACGGCCTTGCGCCTCGCCCCATTGGTCTTCGTTCGTCCCGGGGAACTCCGGCAAGCTCGGTGGGCTGACATGGACTTGGACGCTGCGCAGTGGGAATTTCCGTTGAGCAAAACCAGGACACCGATCAAGAAGAAGCGCTATCACATCGTCCCCTTAGCCAGACAGGCCGTCGCCTACCTGCGGGAGCTGCGGCCGGTGACCGGGTCCAGCCCGTACGTGTTCCCGAGTCTCCGGAGTAAAGACCGCCCCATGTCCGACAATGCGCTCAATGCGGCCCTCCGTCGTCTGGGCATTGAACAGGACGAGTTGGTCGTGCATGGGTTCCGGGCGATCGCGCGGACGATCCTCGCCGAGCGGCTGGGGTTCCGGCCTGATATCATCGAACACCAGCTCGGGCACACCGTCCGCGATCCGAATGGCGAGGCCTACAACCGCACCAAATTTCTGGCGGAACGGCGGCAGATGATGCAGCAATGGGCTGACTATCTGGATACCATGGGGTCCGTCGGCCATGGCCACTCAACCAAGCGCCACTAGCTCCTCCCGGCTGGCCATCCCCCGCGGTCCCCATCCATCCGGTCCGAACCGTCCCGCGCCAGATGGCTGCTTCGTGACCCAGTCCCAGATGGTCCGGCTCCTCAGCACGGCCCTGCTGCTTCTGGTTGGGCTCTGGCTCCCGCCTTCGACAGCCTGGGCGGAGCCACCAGCCCTTACACTCCTGCCCGGCTGTCCCCCGACCCTGGCGATCTCGCCAGTTTTGGGTCGAGCCGGGCCCTGCCCCCTCCCCTTTCTCTGGTTTCCCCAGATGATGGTGTCTTCAGGGGGAGAGTTGCCCGCCGAGCAGGCGTTCTGGGATGCCGTCTTCCCGCTCCCCGCGGAACCTGAGGATCCGGACGAGGTCGTGCCGATGTGCGTGGAGGAAGACCTTCTCAGCGGGTGGTACCAGTACCGCCCACCGCGCCTGTTGTGCCGCGGGGCCTCGTGGTCGCCATAATCGCCCCAGGCCAAGTCCGCGGAAAATGTGTCCTACAAGTATCGTTGAGATGATTACACTTGAGCCGATCTTGTCAGTGTGCGGTTGCAGTTCTCACCTCTGGCCAAGTTTTCCTACCCCCTAGAGTTGACCCCTCCATGGGGGTTACAGTACAGTTCCTACTTGGGACTTCGCTGCGACCTCACCGGGGGCAATATGCTGGACCGGACTGTGCCGCGAGAGAACGCCCACCTTGCCTGTCTTTCCCTTGCGCGCGATCCGCACACCTGCCCAGGCTCCACTACGAATGGAAGCGAGGTCTTGTCAATAGGTGTGTAAATGGAATCAGGCGGCGGCCTCCTTCGGCGTGGCCGGTTGCTGAACGCCATCGGCAAACTGGATGCCGGCGTAGACCAGGGGCAGCAGCTTCGGGGCATTCAGACACCGGAAGTGGCACTCCGCAACTTGGAGCAGCTTCCAGATCAACGCCGTGGCGGACTCGACCCGCTTGTACCGCTTGCCCGCCGTCGTCCGCAGCCGCACCGCGGCAAACGGCGACTCGACCACGTTGGTGGTGCGCAAATGCCGCCAGTGGTCTTTCGGGAACTGGTAGAACGTGACGAGCCGCGCCCAGTCCTGGTGTAAGCGCGCGACGGCCTTGGGGGCCAGCAGGTGGTACCGGCGACTGAACTGGTCCCGCAGGCGCTCACACGTCGCCTGCGTCTCCGCATACGGCATGGCCTTCAGCATGGCCGTCGCCTCGGCGTGGTGGTTCTTGGGGAGGGCATCCAGCACGTTCAGAATCCGGTGGTTCCAGCACCGCTGCTCCGCGGCGGTGGGCTGCTGCTCCCCCAGGGCCGCCCAGATGCCCAAGTGGCCATCCGCGACAGTGCAGCGCCAGGGCTTCAGGCCCCGGTCGCGGAGATCCCGGAGCACCGCGCCCCACGATTCCTTTGATTCCCGCTGGCCACTCTCTACGGCCAAGACCACCTTGCGGCCGTCCGTCAGGGCCCCAATCATGACCAGGAGCGCGGCTTTGCTGTCTTCCAGGCCTGCCTTCACGTACAGCCCATCAGCCCAGACATACACCACCTCCAAGTCATCCAGCCGGCGGGTCTTCCAGGTGTCATATTCCTGTTGCCACTGGGCCTTCAGCCGCTGCAGCGACGCGGCCGACAAGGGTGCCCCGTCGCCCAGCAAGCCCCGCAGGGCCAGCTCGAAGTCGCCCAGCGCGAGCCCATGCAGGTATAACCGGGGCAGCAGCTCGCCGACCTCGTGGGTCCGGCGTTTGAACAGCGGCAGGATGCGACTGACAAAGCGCTCTGCAACCCACGCACCCGTGGCCGCTGCACCGTAATCGTCCCGCACGTCAGGGTCAACTTCCGGGGCTTGCCATACCCGTTGCGGTATCCCGCCGGCATGTCCACCGCGGCCCGGCGCTCCGACTTCGCCCGGCCCAGCCGCATGGTGACTTCTTCCACTAAAAGCCGCTGGACGAACTGCTGGATGTGGCCGCGCACAAACGCCTCCAGCTGGTCCCAGAGATTCCTTGACTCCGCTCCCGTCCCTGTGCTCTGCTCCCGCATGGCGGTGCCTCCTTTCATGGCCGGGCCTCAGCCCGGTGGGTTTGGTCACCCGAAAGGTTGCCACCGCCTTTTTCCTATTTCCACACTTTCTGACTATACCTCATCCCATCCTCTGCGAGGATCTCCTCCAGATTGTTTTGGACTGCTTCTTTCATTGCCTCTTGTGGCTCTGCCATGCGGATCCTCCGAACTGGAGACCTGGCTTAGTCAGGCCAGGTTGGTCTTTACGTACAGTATCCAGCCGCTGGAAGGTCAAGACAAATTTTTGTCGAGCTACCCCTACACCCGTTGACCTTCCAGCCACTGGACACTTGATAATTCTTCATCAGGGCCGAGTCTCTGGAGAACGGCCGGGTCATAGATCGCACCCCCTGAGCAATCCCAACTAGAGGAGGGACGCACCATGAGGAGCACAACATTCGCAGGAAGAGTTTCCCTTGCTTTTATTGTGGCGGTGGGAGTCTGGTTCGCAGGTTTCACACCCGCTGCACAGGCTCAGGAGCATCCAGAACGAGCCAAGTTCCACGCCGATGTAGCGCATGCGCTCCTGGAAATGAATACGACCTTGGATCTGATCGAGGCCTACCGGGCGGAGGGCGCTATGCCCCCGGATCGGGATGCCAAGCACGAGAGGGCAGCGCACGGGTTTCTGAAAGGGTTACAGCTCTTCGGGGTTCAAACTGCTATGGCGCCAGCGCCCAAGAAATAAGTTTCCAGGAAGCGGCCACTGGATGTCTCGCCCTGGCCGGCGCGCCAGCAAAGCCCGCCAGCCGAGGAGTTGGCCAGCTCACCAGATATCCAGGATCTCTTTCATCTGCTGAAGCACTTTACCGAGCTGGTCAGTCGGCCGTTTATCATCCCCGCTTTGTCTGGCAAGGAGGAGCTCCATGTCTTGAGTGAGCAGGACCAGTCGGGCATGCCGCTGACT
Organism: Candidatus Nitrospira neuquenensis; assembly: GCF_979578155.1. Classification (NCBI taxonomy): domain Bacteria; kingdom Pseudomonadati; phylum Nitrospirota; class Nitrospiria; order Nitrospirales; family Nitrospiraceae; genus Nitrospira; species Candidatus Nitrospira neuquenensis. The sequence goes on from NZ_CEFZDU010000034.1 coordinate 121,863, forward strand.
CCAACTGTTGGCCCATTGCGGGTGGTCTTTTTCTGTCGCCGCGATAGTAGCTAAGACCTGATTCACCGCCCTAAGCTGGCTTGCCAATTGCCGGGCCGCGTCGTGGTCACTTCGGCCCTTACTCAACTGCTTGAGGGTCGCCCGCATCTCATGGTGCAGGCCATGCAGTTGGCCAATATTCTGCTTGTGGATCACCTCGATGGCCGGCAGCCCCTCGTTACTCACAGGCTGTCCGGCCAAAGTCTCCTTGGTAATCGGGGCCAGGAGACCGGCAAGCAAAGCCAGCCACCCCAGCAGCGCGATCACCTTGAGTCGTGTGCACGGTGTGGTCATCTCTGTTCACCGCCTTTCTGCTGGTGCCTGAGACTCGGAAGAAGCTTCCGGGCCTCAGGTCTTGCCATTGACACAGGTATCATCTCGACACGGGACGTGGAAAAGCACGAGTTTGTTTGGTCGCCTCTGAGGTTTGATGAGACTGTCTTTGAATTGCTGCTGGAGCCGCGTTAAATTCCTACGAAGCGCCTCAAGCTCAGCAAGACGTGTGTCAGGCTCGCCCAATTTCTGGTCGATGAGCAGCCCAAGCTTCGGGTTCATCGATGCGCAACATCCTTCCTCCGCCGCGGCCAGGAGCTCGTGGGTTTCACGCAAGGACAGATCCAGCAATTTAGCCTGCTTCACGAAGGTTAACCGACGAACATCCTTATCGGAATAGATCCGGTACCCGTTCCCATGCGGCACCTGAGTCCGCTTCGGTTTCGGAATAAGCCCGATCTGTTCGTAGTAGCGGATGGTCTTGGGATTCACCCCGGTCAGCTCGGCGACCTTCGCGATCGTGAGGAATGGCGTCTTCGTCATGGTAAGAGTGTGAATATTTTATAGTCTAAACCTTCCAGTCGGTGGAAGGTCAACTCCCCTACAGTGTAAGAGTGTCAGGTGGCTTGACAGGGATCCACGTGCCCTGATCCCCCTTCGGCGTGCCAAATTGCCCTGTGACCACGCCGAGCAAGGATACGAGGGAGAAAAGCATCAGCCTGGTTCCAAGAACCTTCTTCGATATGGTGCCAATCCGTCTGCCCCTCCTAGTGGGAATGAGTCGAGAGTTGATCATGGGCATGCTTGATGATTCGATGATGGGCTTCGCCTGACGCACTCAAAGGATCAACGTGGATGATGGCATTTGACAGATATGGCAAGTGATGAAGGAGCTGGTGTTGGACTTCTGGAGCGATTTTATGCCCCCGCTCCACGGAAAGATCTGATTGGACCGCGATATTGACTTCGCCATTCCAACCGCTGCCATTCCTCCTATGGATTCCACAGTGGAATGAAGCGGACTATTCTCCCACCGCCAGTTTGGCCACAGAGCCTGTAAGGCCAAACCGCTCAAGAGGGCAATGGCTACGACACTCCCGAGAGCCAGATAGAAGGGGAAAATCCGAGCCTTCATCATCCCCTCTCCTTGTTAAGTCAACGATCAGAGCAGAAGCAAATAGCGCCGTAGGCGCCGCTCTCGACGCCGGCCCGGTCTCATAAGGATAGATTCGCCAACTTGCTCACCTGGCCAGGATTTCCAAGATTTCATCCAGCGGGCGGATCGTCCCTATGAGAGTCGGATGTCCGAACTGCCTGTTATGGCGGTTCTCCTTCACCCGCTCAAGGCTGATGATCAAGTTGTTGAAGTCCTCCAGCTTGGCGGTCTCGAAGTACGTGACGAAGTCGAGGTCATCCAGGCCGCTCGAGTGGTAGAGCTTCCTTGCGACCGTTTTCAGATAGGCCATGGCCGCTTCCGTGTGTTCCTTCATCATCTCGGTACGCCCATCCTGGCCAGTTATCCACCATTCCGCGTCTTTCCTGATCGGCACGACGATCGCGTACGGCTTCGGCCCGGCATCCGTCATGGTCTTCAGCCCGGTCTTCAAGTCCTCGGGGAAGCTTGGGACGTAATTCGCCTTCTTCGTGAGCCCATTAAACGTCGAGATGTTCTGAAGGTATTTGCCGAGCGATGTGCCCATCAAGTCGACGAGGAAATTCTGGTTGTTCAGCAGGTCGGTGGAATGAACCCGAACGAAGAAATCTGCGCGCTCCACCAGGCCTCGCAGCAGATAGACGTCGATCGCGACCTTCTCACTATGTTGTTGAATGACCTCCTTAGCCTCGGCAACCGCCGACTGTCTCTTTGCCTTGTCGAGCTTCCACCACTCCTCGTCCGCTTTGAAGACCGCAAACGTCCCGTACACACCGGGGTCCTTCAAGAGCTTGTCCCGGTCCACTGCCGCGTGCACCGAGAACGCCATCAGTACCCCCAGCACCGACGCGAAGATATGAAAGGTGAGACGGCTGATCGTGCTCATAGTGGTTTCTCCTTGTGAACGTGTGGGACCCCACGCGGACACCGCTTAAACCGTTTTCCCTGGCTCGATCAGGATAGTCCTCCTCACATCTCACATGAATCTCACAAAACGGTCACTTTTTGATCACGCTACCCCATGAAGTCGCTTTGAGAGCGGAACAAGTATCATCCTGTCACTGAATTCGAACAGCAATGTGACGCCTGGCGCGTGGCCTGAGCGTCGTGGTAGATGTGCCTCAGATGCACTTAGGACGAATATACGGGGAGCTGGAATCCGATGGTGGTTCCGGCATTCAGCGTGCTGTGGGCCTCAATCATGCTGCCGTGTAGCTGCAGGATCCTCTTGGTGATGGCTAGACCAAGGCCAGCACCCTCCGATCGTTGATCCTTTCCCACGCGATAGAATCGATCAAAGATATACGGCAGCTCCTCGCCCGGGATCCCACAGCCGGTATCCGAAACGCGTACGGTGATTTTACTCTGTTCGTGAATCAGCGCCACGGTGACAGTCCCGCCCTGGAGAGTGTAACGAAGTGCGTTCTGGATCAGGTTTTCAAGCGCCCGTTCGATGAGCCCAATGTCCGCGAACACGAACGGAAGGTCTGCTCGGAAATGGGTTTGCAGTCTAATCTGTTTATGTTCTGCGGCAAGCTGGAATTTCTGGGCCACGTCTTGGACCAACTCTGCCAAGGAGAATGCTTCGCAGTGAACCGGTGTCTCTTGTGAGTCCAGTTTGGCAAGCTCAAAGAGTTCCGCCACAAGGTTTCCCAGTCGCCCACTTTGTTTCGCAGCGATTTCCAAAAAATTCCGCTGCTCCTCGGCCGTCAGCTTCCCCTGTTTCATGAGCAATGTTTCGAGATATCCGTGGAGCGAGGCAAGCGGTGTACGAAGATCGTGAGACACGTTGGCGACCAATTCACGGCGGAGCGTGTCGGTCTGCTTGAGCTTCGTGACTTGTTGCAGGATTCGCTGTGCCATCCGGTTGAAGGTGGTCCCGAGCCGGTCAATCTCATCGCCCTCACGGTTGGGAGGCTCAACGCACAACGCCACATCAAGCTGTGCTGAAAAATCGCTCTTCGCGAAGGACTCCATAGTGGAAGCAAGCCTTCTGACCCTCCGGGTCAGAAGGCTAAAGAGCAGCAGCCCTGCCAGCAAAGCAAAGAGCAGGCCGGCCACTGCCGCCCACAAGCTCAACCTCAAAATGTAGCTGCCTTGAAGCATCTGAACCGCGGAATCGTATTCCTCACCGCCGAGGACCACGTACAGGTAGCCTTCAGGCTTTCCCGTCACTGGGACAGGTGACACGGAGAAGACCTTCTTGCGATCGAGGTCACGGGGATCATCGCCCAGGATGGGAAACGCATCGGTCTCGCTCAAGAATCCTTTCACCGGTTCCAAGGAAACTTTCGATCGCTTCACCTTTCCCGGCGGGGCAGAGAATGCCAGGATGGTCCCTTCCGGGTCGAGCAGGTAGACTTCGATACCGGGGTTGATGACCATGAGCATGTGGAAAATTTCCTTCAGCGCTTCCTCATTCACCTGACCCTCTTTCATGAGGATCTTTTCGGCCACTAGATGCCTAGCAAGGGTGCGATTGAGCTTCTGGTTTACCTCTTGAAGATAGGCGCGGGTCGTGAACAGGGTCAGCAGGACGTCCAGCATCCCGATTGAACAGAACAGACCGAGGAGAACAGCAGCCAACTTTCCGTAGAGTGTCCTGCGCATCGCGCTACTTCTTCCTGAGGTCCTCTAGATCCGAGAACTTGTAGCCAACCCCCCACACGGTCAGGATGAACTCGGGACGGGCTGGGCTTCTCTCGATCTTGGCCCTCAGCCGGTTGATATGCGAATTGACGGTGTGTTCGTAACCTTCGTGCCCATATCCCCACACGAGATCGAGGAGCTGCGAGCGCGTGTACACTCGACCGGGGTGCTGAGCAAACTGGAGCAGCAGATCAAATTCTTTGGCCGTGAGATCTACCGGCTTACCATCCACCGTCACCTTGCGCTTGCTAACATCAATGGCCAGATGACCCACCCGAATTGGCTTCTCTGCCACGGGGGAGATCTCCGTCGCAAATGCCTCCGCACGCCGGAACAGCGCCTTCACCCGCGCGAGAAGCTCTCGGATGCTGAATGGTTTGGTCAAATAGTCGTCTGCGCCAACCTCGAGACCGAGGACCCGGTCCGGCTCGGAGGACTTCGCCGTCAGCATCAAGATAGGGGTATACGTAACTCTGGTGCGCAGCCGCCGACATAGCTCCAAGCCCTCGATGCCCGGCAGCATCAGATCCAGGATGATGAGATCGTACGGTTTGGAAAGAGCCTGCGCCAAACCCGCCGTGCCATCATGGGCCAGCGTGACCTCACACCCTAAATCTCGCAAGTGAAGGCTCAAAAGATGGGCAATGTCCCGGTCATCTTCAATCACAAGGAGTCTTCTCGACATGGTGAAGCGAGGCTGGGTAGAACTGTGATTGTACATATCTAGCACAGGCTTGTCACGAAAGGATCACAGGGCTTTGTAATCCCAAAATGATAATGTCCGCTTTCGCCAAAGTAGAAATGTCCTCTTCGTTGGTAGACTGCCGGCCCTCACAAGGAGGGCGGGATGGTCGGAGAGGACCGGGTGGTGATGAGCGCCAAGGAGTTGCGGCGGGTCCATGTGATCCGCCACGTGATGGACAAGCAGATCACCCAGGTGAAGGCAGGCACGTTGTTGGGGCTGACGGATCGCCAGATCCGGCGCCTCATTCGGCGGGTGGCGCAGGAGGGCGACAAGGGGCTGGTGCATCGCGGGCGCGGCAAGCCGTCGAACCGGCGGATTGCGGAGCCGGTCAAGACCAAGGCGCTCACGCTGTACGACAAGCGGTATGGGGACTTTGGCCCGACGCTGGCGGTCGAGAAGCTGGCCGAGCGGCATGGGATCGCGGTGAGCGCGGAGACGCTGCGGGGCTGGCTCTTGGCCCAGGGCGTGACGCACTTCCGGCGGCGCAAGCGCCCGCATCGGGCGTGGCGGGAGCGGAAAGCCCATGTGGGTGAGCTGGTCCAGCTTGATGGGTCGCACCACGACTGGTTGGAGGGCCGCGGTCCCGCCTGTGTCTTGATGGCGTATATCGATGATGCCTCCAGTCGGGTGTTTGCCCGGTTCTATGCGTATGAAGGGACGATTCCGGCCATGGGCAGCTTCCAGTGCTACGTGAGGCAGTATGGGCTGCCGCTGGCGGTCTACGCCGATAAGCATACGACGTACCAGTCGCCGGCCGAGCCGACGGTGGCCGAGCAGCTTGCCGGCGCAAAGCCCATGAGCCAGTTTGGGCGGGCGCTGAGCGTGGATCAGACAACCACCACCCCACACCAACGAAAGGAGCCGCTTCATGCGCACAGTAGTCTGAATCACCCAAGAAGGCAAGGTCCGACCGGTCCGTCGGCGGGCCCTGGACAGAATCCCGGCGGTGGAGGACCGGGCAAGCCTGGTCGCCCTGATCCAGGCGGTGATCCCGCTGGGGCTTCAAGCGGTCGAGGACGTCTTGCAGCAAGAGGTGACCGACCTCGCGGGCGAACGGTATAGCCGGACGGGGGGCCAGCCGGGGGCTGTGCGCTGGTGCCGGCAGCGCGGCTCGGTCTATCTGCTCGATCAGAAAGTGCCGGTGACCTATACCCGAGTCCGGGACCGTCTCCGGAACGTGGAGGTGCCCTTGCCGACCTACCAGGCCCTGGGCGCCCCACGGGCCGCTGATGCGGGGCTGTTCCGCAACGTGCTGCACGGGCTGAGTTGCCGCCGGTATGAAGCCTGTGCCGACGCGGTGCCCGACGCCTTCGGGCTGAGCGCCTCCAGTGTCTCGCGGCGGTTCATCCGGGCCAGCGCCCAGGCCCTGAAGACGTTCAGCGAGCGCCGGCTGGAGCAGGATGACGTGGTCGTGCTCGTGCTCGACGGCAAGACCTTCGCTGAGGACAGCATGGTCCTGGCCTTGGGGATTCTGCGGACGGGGGAGAAAAAGCTCCTGGGGGTGGTGCAGACAGCCACGGAGAACGCCGCGGTCTGCACGGCGTTCCTGCGGGGCCTGGTGGAGCGGGGACTGCGCACAGACTGCGGCTTGCTCTGCGTGATCGATGGCGCCAAAGGGCTGCACAAGGCGATCCAGGCGGTGTTCGGCCGCCAGGCCGTGGTGCAACGCTGTCAGTGGCATAAACGGGAGAACGTGGTGGCCTATCTGCCGAAAGGTCAGCAGACCCCGTGGCGCCGACGACTGCGGCAGGCCTACGAACGGCCCACCTCTGCGGAAGCGCGGGCCGCCTTGCTGGACCTCCGGCGGGAGCTGCGGCTCGTCAACCGGTCGGCGGCGGCCAGCTTGGAGGAAGGCTGGGAGGAGACGTTGACACTGCATCGGCTGGGGGTCTTCGGCGCCTTGGGTCGCAGTCTCAAGACCACGAACTGCTTGGAGTCGCTCAACGCCCAACTCGGCCAACTGACGGACAAGGTGGACCGCTGGCGCACGTCGGATCAGAAGCACCGCTGGGTGGCGAGCGCCCTCTTGGCGATCGAACCCCGCTTGCGGCGGATCAAAGGCTATCGGCATCTGCCTCAGCTCCAGGCCGCGCTCCAGCGGGAGATCCAGCGCGAGGATGTGCCCGAGGCCCGCATCGCCTGACCTCAGGACCCCAGGGTTGGGTATGGACCGCATGACGATCGTTGATCCTCCGGCAAATGCGGAGGCCGGTTTTCAGACTGGAGGCCCCAACATTCGTGCGTCCGCGGAAATCCCGCACGACCCATGCAGGAGGCCGCTTCGCAATTTCAACTAAAAATGGGATTGACTCCCCGGAATTAGGCAAGGTCGGTTGATCGGGCCTGATTCCTCTTTTCGACCCCGCGTAAAAGCCGTAGAAAGGGCGATTAACTCCTGCTACATCGGAATGCCCCTGGCCAGAATTCTATCCCTTCACTGATTGAGCAGGCTAAGCCGAAGCCAGAGGCAGGACCTTCCTGTCGCAGGCGATGGCGAGAGTTGGGTGGTCGAACCGGAATAGCGTTCAATTGTAGCCCATGCAGGCGCGGATGAAGTCCTGTTTCATCATTTCCCGGCCCCGGTCGATGTCCGCCCGGGTCGCCGAGGAGCTCTCCATCGTGAGCGGCGGGGCATAGCTCTCACGCCATTGCCGTTCGCAATCGAGGTATGCACACCCACCGAGCGTCAGCGCAACGGTGACGAAAGCCAAGTGAGCTAACCATTTCATCGGTCCGTCCCGATGCCAGTGTCGATCGCTGGACCCAAGACTCCACACCTATCTCGGTATTACTGATTGCAGACTCAACGCCATACCTTCAATTCCACAAAACTCCTCGGGCGCCGTGGCGTCCATAGGAGGCCGTTTCGGACCGTAAAAAGAAGCCCCGGAGCCTAATGCCCCGGGGCCTCTCGATTGACAGTCATTTCCTCAGCGGCATGACAATGCCGATGGCCTTCTCGTCGTCCTTTCCGGCGAGCACCAGAGGAGACGTCACGTTGGCCCCTTGTGACAGCCCCACCTGCTCGGTGTTGAACGCCTTCAGCACATCCAGGAGGAAGTGCGGGTTAAAGCAGGCGGAGTGAGCCTCGTCCTTGTACGTGGCCGGCACTTCCTCTTCGGCTTGGCCCAGGTCGCTTTTCGTACTGAGCCTGAGCAGGCCGTCGATCCACAGGCAGTCGATGGCCGGATGCCCCTCGGGCGCAAGCACCGTCATCCGTCTGAGGGCGGCGATCACCTCGTCGCGGTCAACCGTCAGCGTCCTGACGTTCCGCTCCGACGAGCTGCTCTCGACGGCCCTCCGCCACTCCGGATAGGGACCCGGCTGGTATTCCGTCCGCAGGCACCAGGGACCGATCGTGACTTCCATCTCTTCCTTCCTGAAGATCGCCGTAACCCAGGCATCTTCCTCGTTGGCCGCCTCAGTCATGCGCAGGATGCCGATGGTCGTCCGAGCCGCCAGGGCCGGCATGATGGCTGTCCTGGTCGGCAGCGTCCAGGAGCCGAGGGGTTCGGCCGGTTCCCAGACGCTGACCAGTTGGAACCCATTGGTCCCGACCACGCGCAGCCGGTCCGGATCCAGTTCCATCAGAACGCCGTTCAGCCCCGGTCGTGAGGTGTCATGGGCGACACAGGAGGCCGCCGCCTCGAGCATGGTACGAAGGCGGGGCGCCGGCAGGATCACCTTGGCATGCGGCTCCTCCTCCAAGACGGGAGGTCTGGCCTGGGGCATCCTGTCGGTGGTGTGCAGCGTCGTCTTGAAGGCGCCGGACTCCATGGTCAGGACCACGGCGTCGCCCTTGTGAGTCATCTTGAGGTCCCCGGCGAGCACCCGGACAGTTTCCCGCAGAGTCCGGGCCGGCATGGCGAGAACGGTCGGTGCGTCGGCCTCGCTCGGCAGCGTCACACTGACCTCGGTGGCTTGATTGGCCGCCCGCACCCGCAAGGCGCCCGGCTCGACTGACAACTCCACCGTGGCCTCGTGGGACAGGCAATGATCTGCGGCCACCGGGAGTATCCGCTCCAAGGCGTCGGCCAACAGCCGAGACTGGACGGTCCATGTTGTGCTGTTCGTCATCGTGCATTCTGTTTTGGTGCCCATGTCAGCGTTTCCCCTATCTCTGGAAGGGGGTGACCACGAGGAAGTAGTCCCGGTCGTTGATCCTCACGGTCTCCCCGTCCCCTTCGGTCATGAAACGGGTGATGAAGTGGTAGCAGTTTTCCATCGGATTGACCACTACTTGCCCGACCTCCTCGTTCGTGACCTGCCAAGCTTCGACGTGGAACGAAGCTCCCAGTATTTCGACAGACCCAAGTAGCTTTGTCCACGGATCGGGCTCTTGGCCAACCGGATGCAGGTCCTTTACCCAACGGATCGCGGGGCGCAGCGGGAGCGCGTCCCCGTCCGCCTTTGTGACCCGCACTCGACCGCCCAGGCCGTTCGCATCCAGGATCGTGGCATCCCATTCGTGGCCGTTGCCGCAGACCAGACGCACGGTGTTCGGTGGCTCGCCAGCCTGGGTGGTCTGGTCATCCCAGAACAGTTCCGTTTCTCCCCCGTACTGGGCGTTGCCGTTTCCATCGATGTTGAGGACAGCCATGCCCGGGATCCAATCCCGCGTCCCTCTGACCACCCCGCCACAATCGGGGCAGGTCACAGGCTCCAACTTCATGGCAGCGATCCTCCTTTCCTGCGCTTCCGCCGATACCGCGTCTGCACCGCACGGGCCTGTTGGTAAGCTTCACTGGCCAGGTTCGCTTTGACGGCCTGGATGAGGTCGTCCACCTCTTCTTCCGCATCCGCTCGGATGTCGAACACGTGCGAGAGGCGGAGGAAGTTGCCATGGATGCGAAGTGAGCCGGGCCGCATTCCATCCATCTTAATAACGCCGCCGTAGTCCTCGAAACGCGGATCCAGCGGCTCCCGCAGCAGCACCGCAATCAGGTCCGCAATGCTGTCCGGTTCCTGGCCGAAAAACTTCGATCCATTGCTGAGAATAGTGATCACGGCAAGTGGTCCTCTTCCCGCAGGTTCGACGTTCCTATCGTGGGCACCTTGCCGGCTCAGACCAGCATCCAGACGAACCAGCCGAGGGCGGCGCCGAAGCCTAGCCACACCAGCCGCCGCCGGCGTCGGCTCTGGACCATCACGAACTGCTTTCGCGTCAGACTGGGATGATCCGGGTGGCAGAGCTGGCTGAGCGCGTAGGCGCTCGGGAGGAGATCCGTGTGAGCGGACCGCGTCATGACCTTGCGTGCGGGTTCCGTGGCCATCACTCCCTTACGATCTGCCCCGTGCGACGGCATCCACGATGGACAACTGCTCGCGGAGCGCCTCGATCGCGTCACTCACGCGGCTCAGCTTCTCCATCCCGTAGAAGTCTCTTACGACCTGCCGCGCGATCCGCGCGAGCTCGATCAACTCACGCGACGGTTCCGCGTCCACCCAATGGGTCGGGTTCTCAACCCGATCGCAATCAGCTCGCCGGCACGTCGGCGTGCGGCGATCGTCCAGGAGCACAAGCCGCCGTTTCTGTTTCTTGTTTAGCGAGTCCATGTTGCGCACTACGCCGCCTCCGGCGGCTCCTGCAGATCCACCGTGATCCCCTCCCCGGCCTGATCATGCTCGTACACCGTGAAGACGTTGGCGGTACTGCCCGGACGGCGCATGGCCGCCCAAGCCCGTTCGGCCGCATCCCGCGGCGAGCTCGCCTGCTCGATGTCCATTTCCCAGGTCACCAAATAACGGGGCATCGGTTTCCCCTCCTGATTGAAAACGGTTGATGGTCTGATCCCCTGATTCATTCCAATCATTCCTTCTGTGTTCGGTGAGATTCCAGACCTAACGCATTGATATTTCGGATTGTATGAAGTGTTCACGTGTGCGGAGATGCGTAACCAGGGGGGTTCGGCACGACCACGAGGCGGGCCTACGGCACCAACACGGTTTTCCTTCAGGTATTACGGCCGACAGGAAGGGCGGCTCGAGGCCAGGAAAAAGCCCCGGATCCTTGGGGGACCCGGGGCTCTTCGTTGACGATTCGGCCTGCCCTGGCCTCAAGCGGAAGGGGGCGGCGGTTATTCTGATCGAAACCGGCTAGACGTCACCGATGCTGGTGGCTGAGATACCACCAGGTTGCGAAGGCGAATCCCAGAGCAAAGACCGCAGCAAGCACCAAGTTCATCATGGAGAATTCTCCTTTGAGAGGATGACCGCAACACCGAGCAGCGCAGTGCCTGCCGAAAGTACAGCGACGACGGCAAGGATCTGAAGAACACTGGTTGCCGCGGCGATAAACCCTTGGAGAATCGTTCCCGCGAAGAGGGTGACGCCAAGCTTCTCACAGATGTCCGCGAGTCGCTTGCGTTGCCCTCCGTCCGTTTGGCTCAAGGATAGCATATCAGGCTCGTTCGGCCAATCTCATGTTGTTGTCTCCCCATGGATCTCCACCTAGGCGGCAACTGAGTTCGCGTACTCGGTTGGGGCGGGCATCTGCCCCCGGTCCGCCATGCTCCAGTACCGGTCCTCCCCGAAGATGATGTGATCGAGGACACGAATCCCGAGGAGGTCTCCGCACCCGACCAGCCGGGCGGTCAGGGCCCGGTCCTCCTGGCTCGGGGTCGGATCCCCGCTGGGGTGATTGTGAGCCAGGATGACCGCGGCGCAGTTCATGAGCAGGGCCGCTTTCCAGACTTCTCTCGGGTGCACAATGCTGAGCGTCAAACTGCCGACCGAGACCGTGTGCAGGCCGATGATCGCGTGCTTGGCGTCGAGCGCGACGAGCATAAAGTGCTCGCGGTCCAGTGCGTCAAAGTAGCTCGTCAGCAACCGGTAGAGATCCTCCGAGTTCCGCACACGGGGCGGCTTGTTCCTCCTCGCCCCGCCCTTGTCCCGGACCAGCATCAGCCGGTACCGGGGGATGTCATACATCGTCAGGCTCGCTCCGATTCGAGGTCACCGCCCGCCACCGACCGCGGGGCGCATGCCGCCCACTGCCTGAGCGGTGTCTTCGGACATGGCGGTCAGGGGTTCCACGTCCGTCTCGCAGGCCGCCGGCCCTCCTGCCTCGTGACTGTCCCAATCCACCAGCGTCACCCTGACGCCGTCCGGGCGGTCCGCGTAGACGGCCTGGACCGCACCCCCATTCACCTCGACCACGATGTGCATAGGCTCTCTTCCCTCCGTTTCAGCCGTTAGGAACACGAAGGGCCACCGCTCGCGTGGATGAACGGCAGCCCGGCTTGGGATTCCCGGCGACGCGCGGGGCACCTGTGCCCGTTGCGCGACTTGATTACTCGCACCGGCTCCAGTCACAGGTAAGGCACTTGAGACAACCCTCCGCGTCGATCACCGTGCCCGTGCATTTGGGGCAGGCAGCGTCCGGCCTCCCCTCCCGCTCGATCATCCGGAAGGCCCGGACAAGGGCCGCGGGAATCGTCGCGACGGAGCCGTACTTCCTGTTGGCTCCATCGGCGTGCTTCAGAAGCTTCGCCAGCGGCGCGCCATACTGGAGCGCCACCGACCCCCAGCGCGCCAGCACCTCGTACACCTCCTCGTGCTTGGCCTCCTCGGGCGTCGTGATGAACAGCTCAATCGGCCGGCCCTCGTGCAGACCGATGTGCACGTAGATCGGCCCGTCCGGCGAGTTCACCAGGATGCGTTTGGACTCGAGGATCGCCGGGAGGGTGACGCGCGTGGCCGCGGGCGCGGGCCCGTCCGGGGTCGGACGGCCGTTCCCTGCGAGGGACCCGTTCCCGCCCGCCGCCGGGTCCGCCGGCCGGGCGTGCCCGACGTTGAGCACCTGATCCTTCCGGGACCCGTCCCGGTAGACCGTGATGCCCTTGCAGCCGAGCTCCCAGGCCAGCCGGTAGGCCGTCGCGACGTCCTCGACGGTCGCCCCCCGCGGCAGGTTGATGGTCTTGCTCACCCCGCTGTCGATGTGCCGTTGGACGGCCGCCTGCATCCTCACGTGCCACTCCGGCGCGATGTCATGCGCGGTCGCGAAGACCCGCTGCCATCGCTCCGGCACTTGAACGAGGCCCCGGCACGACCCGTGGTTCGCCGTGATCCGCGCCATGAGGTCGTCGGTCCACCACCCGTCCCGCCTCGCAGTCCGCTCGAACGGCTCGCAGACGTAGGGAAGCTCCTTGCCGTCCAGCACGCGCTTGAACCAGAGCAGCGAGACTTCCGGCTCGATGCCGTAGCTCGTGTCGGCGAGCATGGCGGTGGTCCCGGTCGGCGCGATCGTCGTCACGTAGCTGTTCCGAACCTTCCGGCCCTCCGCTTCGTGCCGGCCGCCCGGCCAGCCGGGGTACACGCCGCGCTCCGCGGCCAGCTCCGCCGACGCCTGCCAGGCCAGCTCCCTGAACCGCGCCATGATCCGCTCGGTCTCCTGGAGCGCCCCCTCCGAATCGTAGGCCAGCTCCTTGGCGAACAGCACCCGGGCTAGGCCCATGATCCCCAGCCCGATCTGCCGCGTCGTCCGGGTCATCGCGTTGATCTCCGACAAGGGATGATCGTTGGCCTCGACCACGTCGTCCAGGAACCGGACGCCCAGCCGGATGGTCTTTGTCAGCTCGGTCCAGTCCAGCTCGACGCGCCCGGTCTCCGGATGCCGCAGGAGGTGCCGCTCCAGATTGACGTGCCCGAGCGTGCAGGCGTCGTAGGGATGGAGCGGCTTTTCGCCGCACGGATTACAGGCCTCGATCCGGCCCAGGTGCGGGATCGGATTGTCGGCGTTCACCCTGTCGAGGAAGAACAGGCCCGGCTCCCCGTTCGTCCAGGCGTGCTCGACCAGGACGTCCCAGATCGCCCTGGCCTTCAGGGTCCTGACGGCCTGACGAGTCCGGGGATTGATCAGCGCCCACTCGGCGTCCGCCTGTACCGCCTGCATGAAGGCGTCGGTGACCCCGACCGAGAGGTTGAAGTTCCGGATCTGCCCGTCCGTGGCCTTGCAGCGGATGAATTCCAGGATGTCCGGATGGTCGCAGGTCAGGATCGCCATGTTCGCGGCCCGGCGGGTGCCGCCTTGGGCGACCTGCTCCGCGGCCGTATCGATGATCTTCATGAACGAGACGGGGCCGCTCGCGACGCCGCCCGACGACCGGACGCGATCCCCCTTGGGCCGCAGCCGGCTGAAGGCAAAGCCGGTGCCCCCGCCCGACTGCCAGATCAGCATCGCGGCCTTGATGGCGTCGGCGATGCTGCCCATGTCGTCTTCGACCGGGATCACGAAACAGGCGCTGTACTGCCGGTAGCCGTTGGCCCGGCCGGCGTTGATCAGCGTGGGCGTATTCGGCAGGAACTTCACGTTAGCCATCAGCCGCTCGAACTCCTCGGCGATGGCCTGCACCCGGGCCTCGTCCGCGCCGTACCGTCGCTCGGCCTGCGCGATGCCGTGGGCCACCCGGCGCACGAACTGCGCCGGGGTCTCGATGACCGCGCCGGTGCGCGGGTCCTTCTGGAGATACCGTTCCCGCAGGACCGTGAGGGCCTGGGACGAAAAGATCGGATGGGTGTCCGTGCTCATGCAGGAGCCTCCTCCGGGGCGTCCGCCCGACCTCAGTTCAGCATGCACGGCCGTTTCTCGCCCGTGCGATGGGCGAAGAACAGCCGGTGCAGGTCGCGCATCATCGCAAACGCCTTGTGGTACGGGAGATCCAGGGGCAGGTGGCCGAGCAGCAGGCTCCGATCCGCCAGTCGGGCCGCGCGGTCGGCCAACCCGTCGAGATCCTCGGCGTCGATCAGGGCCGCGCACGCCTCACAGGCGGCCCATCCCCCTGCCGACCCGGCCGGCACTCCCGGCATCGTGAAGGTCTGGCAGGGATAGGCATAGACCGGCATCGATTGTGAACAGAAATCACACAGCAGCATGGAGTCCTCGATTGGGTGAGTCAGGAGGCCGCGAGGTCGCGCCGCAGGCTGTCCATCAGCGCCAGAAAGCCGGGTGGATCGCCGGCCTGATAGGCAGCCTCCAGCTCGTCCAGCCGCTGCAGCACAGCCGGCAGGCGCGGATCCTCGGCGGTCACCCCCTCCGTCATGGCGACGACATCCCGCCAGGCCTGCAGCCAACTGAACCCCGATGGGGTTGCCTCGTCGGCGGCCGACCGCGTGCCATCGAGGCCATGCTGACTGACCAGCCAGGCGACGACCGACCGGCCGTCCTCGTACCGGGCGATGCTCACCAGCCAGCTCGGACGGATCCGCGCCTGGTCCGGCAAGCGCACCAGGGCATCCGAGGCCTGAGCCCGGCGAAGCGGCTCCAGGTTCGGCACCGTGCAGTCGCCCAAGTGGTTCAAGTCCGTGCGGTAGGCGATCCGATACGTCGTGGGCATCGTGCTCGGTCTCCCTATCCTCCCTGTTGTATTACACCCCAACCCTTTAACGCCTGCGCCGCCCCTCCAAGGCCAGCAGGTTGGTCATCTGGTCTACGCTTGCCGGCATCAGCTCCGGCCGGCGGACCCACCCGTATCGCCGAAAGGCCCGCGCCATGTGCGTCCTGCCGCGCCGTGACAGAATGGCCATCCGATTATGCTTCCAGTACAGCACCATAGGAGCGCCTCCTTACCGGATACCGGGTCAGAAGCCCGGGCCGGCCGTCAGCTTCGTCAGCTCGGCCGCGATGGTCTCCGCCAAGCTCGGGCCGTTCAGGTAGTCGGTGATCGCGTAGCACCCGGTCGCCACAACCACGATCACGACGATCGCCGTGACGAGGATGTCCTTCAGGCTCACTCTCCTCAGGTCCTTCATGGGTCCCTCCGTGTGCTTAGGTGACAGTCGGGGTGGCCTTGGTCGGCCGCTGTCAATGGCGAACGGTGAGCGCGCTGAGCGCCAGCGCGGCGAGTAGAACGGCAAACACGATGATCATGGTGGGCCTCCCCTTCCTCTCAGGACCGACCGGGAGCCTATCCGCGGCGTGCGGCCCGGTTCCGGTAGAACAGGGCCACTTCCCGCAGCTCGTGCTTCGGGAAGGACTGCAGCCAGCAATCCACCACGTGGGGGTGCTGCTCCATCTTGTCGAGCAGCGCCTTCCGACTCCGGGCCTGATGCCGGCGATCGGTGGCGAACGTGTAGATGGCGAACGCTTCTCGGGCCGAGCAGAACATGGGACACCTCCTTGGATGAGTGCGTTGGGTTGATGGAATGGGTACAGGAAGCGCGTGAACGGAAAGGTAGCTGTCCGGGATTGGTCGGGTACCGGCGATTGAAGCCGAGCTGGTGGAATCAGCGGACAGAGTGAGGGGGTTGAGCGCGAGGGACGAGCAGATACGGATGTGATCAGACGGAAAAGAGAAACCTGGCGGGAAGGGGAAGGCGGGCAGATCCGGGCGGTCTACGGCCGGTCAGCAGGACAGCCGCAGACTCAGCAGGGGCAAAAGGGGGATATTCGACTCTCAACGGAGCCTACGACACCGACACGACCTACCCCTGTATTACGGCCGAGCCGGTGACCAATTCCGTCACCTTGTGATGCACGCGCCATCCGTTCGTCATGCCACGCCCGCGGGCTCTTCCGCCGGCTCCGCCTGGGCTGACGGCTCCAGCCGCGGAAACTGCACCCGGATCCAGAGTGGGTTCGTCTCCAACGTCCGCCCCTTGAACATCTTCCCGTAGGACCGCAGAAAGAACCACCGCTTCGGCAATTGGAGCACCTGGTAGGCCGGCACCAGGGGGCTGTCCATGGCTTGGCTGGTGATTCCGCCGCCGAGGGCGACGACCCCCTTCCGCTTTGCCACCTGCGGGGAAGCCTGCTCCACGTACTTGGCCGTGGCCGGGTGGTTCACCAGCATGTAGACCCAGGTGTTGATATTGTCCATGAGCGACTGCGCCGCGGCCGGACCGATCGCCTCCTCGATCTGCGCCTGCGATTGGGAGTAGAAATGGACCCAGCAGTTCGCCCCGCCCCCCTTGGAGAACAGTTCCTGGATGTCCTGGTACAGCAGGTTGTGTCCCTCGTCCAGATGCAGACAAAGCGGCGGATTGAGCTTGCGTCCGGAGGCGAAGATCCGGCCGACCAAGCTCTGGATCATGGACAGCAGCACCTTCCCGATGATGTGCGAGGTGCGGCGGGTCAGCATGGAGCCGGTGTTCACAAACACGATCACGGGCCGCTCCGATTCCAGCCGGGCGATCATCTCGTTCTCCTGGGCCGTCCCGATGACCTGCCCGGTGGCCCCAAAGGTCAGCGCGGAGAGCATCGTGCGGAGCGAGGAGGAGATCTTGCTGAAGAAGTCCGCCTGGCTCGGCCCCGACGTGATGTGCTCGATCGTCTGGCAGATCTTGAAGGCTTCCGGGTCCGTCCGATACCCGGACACCGACGTGCCCAGGTTCGTTAAATCGGTATGACTGATCCGCGCCTTGATCTCTTCAAAGGTTAATCGAGGTACCTCCCCTCGCCGTTCCGCCAGGAAGATGAGGCCGGCCACCACGGCCTGGGACACTTCCGTCGCCACGGCGATGAAGTAGTCTTCCTTGGCCTTGATGCCGCTCACGATGTGGTTCACCACCTCGTCCTGCATGTAGTACGAGGCCAGCGGGTTAATCCGGATCGAACAATCCGGGAACACCGGCGTGAGCAGCATCAGATCGTCGAGGCGCCCGGTTTGCGCCGCCACCTGCACGATCCGGCTGAACAACTCCACGTCCCCCTTCGGGTCGAAGACGATCACCGAGTACCCCTTGGCGATGTCCTGCTCGATGATGTTCTCGATCAGCCTCGTCTTGCCCACGCGCGTCGTCCCGAAACAGCCGAAATGGCCGCTCCGTTCCGCGTCCCGGATCGAGATGTACCCCTCCTGTTCCGGGCAGTCGAGGTCGGCGCCCAGGCCCAGGACCGTCTGGTCCGGCCTCCCCCGCACCAGCGGCCTGCTGGCGCCGAGCTCCCGCAGGCGCGCGAGGGCGTCCTGAGCCCCGTTACCCGGTTGTCGGTTCTCCTCCACGCAGATCCCTTCCTCTATCTGTATTACGGCTCGACAGGGCTGTGGTTAGCCCAGCGTTGGTCAATCTTATCTTGACAAGGCCTCGGGAACTCCGGACAATCCCGCCGCCATTGAGCAAAGCGAGGTAGCTGCCCCCCCAGCAGTGGATTGCGCCATAGAGGTGTTCACATGCCGGTGCGCCTGAAACGGACACTCACACCCACGACCATCCTGTTCGCCTCCGAATTGCGGCTGTTCAAGAAGACCATGCCGTTGCTCTTGGGCCCGGAATTCGTCGGCCTGTTCGACCGTTATGGCATTTCCTTTGAGGACTCGCTCCGCTTCGGTCCAGTCGGCGCCCGCTGTCGCCAAGCAAGGATGGTACGCGGCTGGAGTGCCAAGGACGCCGCCCGCCTGCTCGGTGTGCCGCAGTATCGGGTGAACGATATCGAGGGTGGCCAGGTACGGGCTGTTCGTGGAAGTGTGTTGGAGGTGTATGTTCAGTTGCTCGGACTCAAGGCGTGGTTTCGGCGGTGGCGGAACGCCAACCCGAAGCTGGCAGCGCAGCTCGCCGATCGAGCGTCCAAGGAAGTGGCGTCCGACGGAGGGCTCAAACGGAAACGCCCGAAGCGTTAGCGGCCAGATCGTCCGACTCGCCGCCTCGGGTTCCTCACCTTCATTCCCATGTCGTCCCCGCGTTTTGCGCTAAACCCAGAGTCATCACCGCAATGGAAGAAGATCCGGCCGGTGAGGACCTCGCCATCCAGGACCGCCCAGCCACGGCCGCTGGCGGGATCAGTCTCGTCATGCCCAGCCCAGGTGAATTCCACGAGCGGTTTCCCCTCCCGCTCACCGAATCGGCAGTCCATGTCCCCTGCAACCGCGATGAACTGGAAGTCGCCGAGTCCGCTATTGCGGAATGTGAAGTGGGCCGAGCCCAGGAGATCGAACGCCTCCTGGTCCCAGGCCTCCATCTCGACGATTCGCCATGTCCCCAGAAAGGGCTCGCCCCTGCTCATGTCAGCAGCATCTTCTTAATGCGTTCGACAACGTGGATGTTTTCGGCGTCCAGGACCGGATCGTCCTCGAAGTCCCCGGCCTCCTGCATGAATTCGACCTCTTCCTCCGTGCCGATGTGGCCCGCGGGCCCCACCCGACGAATGTTGTCGAGGTACTCGCGGATCTCGTATGGCTCGAAGATCCGTTCGATCTCCGCCACGAAGTGTGGAAGCTCGGCCGCCCACTCCGGGTGTGCGTCCGCCTCACGGACGAAATCCACGAGCTTCTCGCCGATCAGGTAGCCCAGCGACTTTTCTGTCCCGTACCGCTCTTTGATCTCACAGGCAGCCTCACACTGCTCGATCCAGATCTTGTGGAATTCCCTCACCAGCGCCTCCTTCGCAGCCAGACGTTCGCAGGAAAGGTTGCCCTGATTCCCTGTGGTCGTCAAGCGTTCCTACCAGGACCGACAGAGCGGCTCCGCATGACTAGCCAAACAAGACCTGAGTGTCACTGGTGCGCCGCAACCTGTCCAGAACATGGACCATCCCCCCTTGGCTGGCGGTAGAGATCAGTGACGGGGCCGCTTAGGCAGACGGCTGCCGAAGCAAGTCCAGGAACCCTGCCAGGGTGACGACGCAGATCCCCTCGTAGCGCTCAAGGGCCAGCAGAGGGCGGTCCCCCGTCACGATGTACTCAGCCTGGCCTGCCAGCGCGCACTCGAGAATGCGGTTATCCGGTTCATCTTGAAGCAGGTGCAGGTGGACGCGCGGCTTGACCACGATCGCTAGCCGGCCCACGGACTCGACGAATTCCTGGACTTTTCCGTCCGACCAGTCGAATTTGGTCAGGAGGATTCGCGCCGCCTCGGTCAGAATGGCCGGGGAGGTGACGAGGCTGAAGTCTCTTCGGACGGCATGCAGATAGGCGTCTTCCGCCCTGCCACCCGGAATGGCAAAGGCCGAGATGTAGATGTTGGTGTCGAAGACCGCCCGCACCGTCAGCGGTTCCGAAACACCAGGGCCTCAACGTCGGCTTCCGTCAGGACGCCCTTCTTGCGCGCTTGTCTGGCGCCATACCGTTGAAGCGCGAAGAACTCTTCCTCCCACCGGCGTTGCTCATAGGTCGCCAGCATGTCCCTGAAAAGCTGGCTCTTGTTCTTGGCTTCGGCTTTCGCCATCCGCGTGAACTTGACCGCTAGGTCCGAGGGCACGGAGAGCGTGACGGGCACCCGACTCCGTTTCATACGACACCTCTGTATGACAAAATCATACAGTTAGGCGGCACGACAGTCAACCGATACCTCTCCGGCTGCCACTGTTTCCAGGCGACGGCTGCGCGTCGCCGCGGCGTTGCATGATATGTTCATGGCGGAATACTGCTCGATCTGGCCGAGGCCGCCCAACCCGGCCGAAAATGAAAAACGGGGAGAGGCGTGTCTTGCCCCTCCCCGTCCTCGATTAATTCCCGCCTTACGTCTCGGTCCCCGGCCTGCCGTCCTCGCGAATCAGGACCATCTTGATCTGCCGGTGCCGGCGTCCCTTGACTCCGTCTCGGGCCAGGATTTCGCGCAAGCCCCGCGCCACCGCGGTCGCCGGATTCCCGGCCTTGACGCGCGCCTCCTGGATGGCGTCCTTGACCCGCAGGTGCTCAAACCTTGCGATGAGATGATAGCTCGGTTGCTTCACCATGTCGGCTCCCTGGGCGTCATGCGGAACGTACCTTGGCGATCGCCACCTGCCGCCACAGCGCTCCCAGATCCTTCACGCCATGGGCGTGGTGCTGCCGGACGTACCGGACGTCCACGCCTTTGGGCGTCAAACATGCCGCGATCTCCCGTTCGGTCGCCGGGCCCTTCTCAGGCTCGTCGTTGTCCAAGGCGAGCCAGACTGCCTTGGGCTTGAGCTGCTCCACCAATCCGGGGAGCTTCTCCCAGTTCCCGATCCCGTTGAGCCCGACCAGCGTGAAGTGCCAGTCCGGGTAAAGCTGATCCCCGGCGAGCGCGTCTACGATCGATTCCGTCACGAGCACGGCGGGTGAATCCCGCTTGAGCACCCAGAGCGTCTTCTTGCCCAGCGTGATCCTCCGCCAGGCCTCCGGCGTCCGGTCCGGATCCAGGGCCCGGCACTCCAGCCCGCGCATCAGTGTGAGGTTCGGAATCGGAACGGCGAGATAGCGGGTCTCCATCCAGGGCAACACCACGGCATGGAGCTCCGGGGGCACCGGCAGGCGATACCGGTCGAACAGGTACGCCGCGATTGCCGCCTGGTCCTGCGCCGTCTGCGCGAGCTTCACCTGCCGGTAGAGCGCTCGGACTTCGAGGACCCTCTCCGTGTCAGACTTGTCCCCCTCGGGAGGCCGAGGCGGTGGGGCCGCCCGGCGGGGCGCGGCCGGAGCCGTTCCCGCCAGGTGCTCCACGGCTTCCTGAAACGACCAGCCGTCATACTGCATCGCGAAGTCAATGACGTCGCCATGCTCCTTGGACCCGAAGTCATACCAGACCCACGCCCCGTGCTTCTCGCCGACAGAGAACGACGGGTTCTTATCGGTCCGAAGCGGCGAATGGAACATGGCCTTGGAGCCCTTGACCGGGGCCGCCGGGCGATGGCCGAGGCCGATGAGGTATTCGATGAGGTTGCGGCTGCGGGCCCGCCGGATCAGCTCATCCGAGAGGGGCCCGCGGGTCCGTTCCGTCACCTACGCCTCCTCGTCATCCCAGACGTACTGCCGCGCCCCCTTCTTGACCAGGAGCGTGTCCATCCTGGTCGCGATGGCCTCGAGCCCCTCCCGGACGACGTCGCGCAGGGCCTGATCCTTGCGCAGCGCCGGCACCTCCACGCCTGCCAGGAGCTGGCGGGCCTGCTGCACCAGCGTGGGCAAGTCACGGTCACGGGCCGCCGCGTTGAGGTCCGCGAAGAGGTCCAGGAACTCCTTCAAGTTCTGCACCGTCCGCGCGTAGAGCACCTTCGCCTCGCCCGTCACCGGGTCTGGGGTCAGCCGGTCCGACAAGTGCGTAACGAGCCCGGCCATGGTTTCCCGGAGATGCTGCTGCATCTCCTCGACCGCCGCCTCGAGCTTGCGCCCCCCTTCCGCCATGGCGCGCTGCTGCGCCTTGGAGGAGAAGACATCCAGGACGCCCGGCAGATCGAACGTCAGGTAATTGGTCGAGACGGAGAAGAGGTCCGGGATCTGCTCCTTCGGCGGATAATCGCTCGGGTCGCCCACCGTGCCCAAACGGGCCACGGACTGTGCGACGACCTCGTCCCAGGCCTCCTTGAGCACGGTGACGGCCGCCTGCCGCTCGGCCTCGTACCGCGCGAGCAGGGCCTCCGCCTTGTCGATCAGGTTCAAGGGCACGATCACCACCCCCTTGAAATACTTGGACACCGGGAGCCCGATCTTCTCGATCTGGTGCTTGATCCGGTGGTCCAGGTTGGCGATCGCCCGATACCGCTTGTCCTTGATGATGTACTTGGTCGTGCGGGTCATCTCCGGGTCGGCGCCGGCCGGCGTATGCCCGGTCACCACCCGTGTCACCCCCATCCGTTTGCACTCGAACACGAGCGCCACGGCGTTCTTCCAGAGGTCCGCGTAGGTCAGCCCCGACGGGCGCGCCGGCGGCTCAGCCGGCGCCGTCTCCGTGCCGTTCCGTTCCAAGGTCTCCGTGGTCATCGCGTACCTCCCTCTCCGGCCGGCAGCCCCAGCACATGGCCGTTGAGCCACTCCCGTTCCTTCTCAAGCGCCTGACTCCTCAGCGGATAGGGCCCCAGCACCGGCCCGCCGACCGGGGTGAGATCCACGAGCCACCAGCCGTCACTGGTCGGTTCGATCTGCGAAGCCCGCCGGATCGTCGGCCGGCCCAGGTCCGCGATGAGCGGCTGGAGCGCATCGTCGTAAAGCATGATCAGCGAGCCGTCAGGTTTGACCCTGATTGCGAAGGTGTCCATGGATGTGCTCCATTTCGTAAAACTCCGCGGTCTTCCGGTCGTTACTGGTGATCCCGAGATCGTCTTCCAGCCACTTAGACCGGTTCAGACACCCCGGTCCCTTCACACCCTGCACCTCGATCCTGATTGTCCCCGTCGGACCGATGGTGACGATCAGCTCTTCCATCCGAAAGCCCCCCCGATAGTCCCGAGGCCGATCCGAAGGACGACCGACCCATCCTCCAGCACGGTCTGTCCCTTCACCGTGCGTCCATGTCGCTGGGCCGACCGGAGGGTGGCCTGGAGGGAGTACGCGTGCAGCAGCGTTTCGCCCTGCTCGCCGATCTTCTCGGCCAGCCCGTACCCGCCTTGCCAGGAATCCCACAGCAGCGCATAGCCCGGGCGCCCATCCCGGCGTCGCACGACGCCGATCTCATAGGCCTGCTCGGTTCCCGGGATCCGGATGGCGTGCTCGCACGTGCCGAGGTCCTCGACTTCGAACCCCGCCGGCAAGGGATAGTCGCCCACACTCCTGCCATACCAGCGGTACGTCCGCTGGCCCCGGACCAGCTCCAGGCCCAACAGGGCGCAGCCCTCCGCCAGCGCGTCGAGATCCTTCATATCCACGGCGTCTTCTGTGATGTCGGTGATGTGACTCATGTCGTGCTCTCCCACGTCCGTCCTTCAGTCCTCCGTATCCACAATCCGGAGCGGTTTCCCGCTGAGTTCGAGGATCAGCCGGCGGGCCAACTCGTACAGGAAGGTCGCGAACCTCACCGCATCATTGTCCTGTTTGAAGGTCGCCACCGGCGTGAACTGCAGGTCGAGAGTCCGATACCGATCCTTCTTCTTGTCGTACTCCTCGACCTCGATCTGCACTGTATATACTTTCGCCATGCCATGAAGCTCCGTGTGAGGTCAGGCAGCCTGGCCGTCCTTGCTCTGTGACGTCTGGACCTCAGGGACAGAAGCCGACCCGGCGCCAGCCACCGGCCCGTACTTCTCCAGCAGCCGGGCCAGGGCAGCCCGTTCGGCCGTTTCGATCTCCGCGGCGAGGCGGGCCCGATAACGATCCAGCCAGCCGTTGGCCCGAACCCACTCGGCCAGCGTGCCCTCGACGTCGCTCCACGAGTGCGCGGGGTCGCCGCCCAGGTACCCGGGCGCCTTGACGGTCAGTTCCAGAAACCGCACCTTCCGGGCCGTCGAGCTGAACCACTCGTCGTAGAATCCCCGCCGGTTGTAATGGGCGATGTGGCCGAACGTGTGACTGAGTCGCTCGTAGAACCAGGTGTAGAATCGTGACTCGGGGAAGTCCGCCTCCACGAAGGTCACGAAGTGGTTGGCGAACTTCGCCTTCTCTGCCGGCGTGTCCCACCGCGTGGCGGCGAACTCATCCGGCGAAAACCGAACGTTGGCCATAGAATCCTTTCTGTGTTGGGGATGGACCGAAGGGAGGTGAGGTTGGTCAGGGAGTCGGGACGGGTCAGTTCAGGCCGATCGCCCGCTTCTTCTTCGTCGCCGCCACGTCCGGCGCGGAGGGCAACCGGTAGACGCCCGGGTAGCTCGCCGACAGGTAGCGTCCGGCTGCCTGCCGCCTGAGCTCCTCGACCGCTTCCGGCGCCGCCTTACTGGTCGGGATGACGTAGGCGCTGGCCTCGATCAGCGTCAGGTTCAGGTTCCACGCCGTCTGGCAACACTGTTCGATCTCCGCCCCCGTCCAACCCGTGTCGTCCGGCTGAGGGTCGTGGTCCGGGATCTCGTACTGGGTCCGGTAGATCTTCCAGATGGCCGGCTTTTCTTCGTCATCCGGCAGATCGAACATAATCGTGCCGAGCTTGAAGCGGCGCAGCAACTCCGGGGGGAGCTGCTGGCAGTTGTTGCTCGTCGCGATGAAGAGCGCCGCGTCGTCCGACACCGCGCTGATTACCTTGAGCACCAGATCAGTGTTCCGTTCGGTTTCGCCGACCAGGGAGTTCTTCGTCGAGCCGACGTCCCAGGACAAGACCGGGATGCCTACTTCGTTGCCGGCGGCCTTGGCGACCTGCGACTTACAAGTCCCCCGATGGCCGACAAACAACAGGCCCGATGCCTTCCGGTCTTGCATGAAGGTGAGCAGCTTGCCGACCTGTGCCCGGCTGGTGGGATCCTGCATGGAGCCGATCCCTCCCGCCAGCATCTTCTCGATCTCGTCCATGAAGACGATCGCGCGGTACCGGATCTTCCCGTTGAGAATCTGCCGAAGATAGGCCTTCAGCGCGGCGAGCCCGCCGATCTGGGCAAAGGATTCCTGTCCCTTCCAAACTGTCAGGCCGGGGATTTGCTCGATCAGGCTCACCTTGCGCTGCCACAACCGGTCCAGTTCCACGCCGGTCCGGCGCATGGACAGGGCTACCGCCTGCTCCGCCGTGAACAGTGAGAGTCCCCGTATGGCATCCACCTCCCGCGACAGCCGGTCAGGGTCGGGTTTCTCCGCCTTGGCCACCTCATACTGCTCCTCGAGCACGGCCTGAAGCTCGGCCGGGGTGGGATAGGGCTCATCCAGGATCAACACGTCGTTCTGCAGTTCCGCCGACAAGGTGAGGCTCGGCGCAAGCAGAATCAGCATGCGATTGTTCTCCTTGAAGGCGTCCCGGAGATTGCCGACGGCCTGGGACACAGCCGGATTGGTCAAGATCCGGTGCGCATTCAGGGCCAGGCAGATCCCGCCGGCCGGCAGCCATTCCAGGCGACTCAATGCCACCACTGGGTCAGACTTGGCAGCAAGGTCGAGATCCCGCAGCAGCTCCGCCAACGCCTCCCTGCCCGGTTGATTGAGCGGCGTCAGCCCGTGGGTGAGGTCGTACTTGAGCACCGGGGCCGCCTTCCCGCTGGTCAGCGGCTCGATGAGCGAATTGATCGTGCCGTATTGGTCCGGCGTGGTCACCGCCACGAGCGGGACCGACACACGGCGCGCGGCCCTGATCTGGTCGAGAAACGACATCGCACCTCCTTGTCGAAGGTAGAAGCTCACGTAGTTGTTTAGGAACGCTGGAGAAGAGCTTGTGGTCCACGGCGTTATGAGCAGATGCGCAGTCAACACTCAGGGAAGGTTGTCCTTGCCGCTAGCGAGGTTGACCCGCGGTGAACAGGGAGCAGGACGTACTCAGCCCGGCGAGAGATCAAAGAGGGGCAGTTCGGCCGATACCGGCCTACAGCAGCGACACCGTCTATCCTTCATATTACAGCCGGCTCACGGGGCCTCGGGCTTCGCCTACCGGACGCGGAAGCCGGGCCTGGCGCCTAGCTTCCGCGCTGGCCAGCCCCGAACACACCTACTCGCCGTACTCGTCCTTCTTCTCGTCGTGCTGGTCCTCGTGGTCCTTGGGCTCCTCCGGCGCCTTGTCCTCCTCGTCCCCCATGAACGCCAGCAGCGCCTCCTGGACCGGACATGGATGCTCCGCGGACGCCTGCAAGGCCCCCATCGTCATCGCCCCGATCCCGAAGCTCAGCACCATCGCCAGCGCGATCGTCCCCCGGCTTGCCGACATCTGAGACCCTCCTTGTGGATTGTGGTTGTTGATCCCTCTCGTTCCCGAGTGGGTTCCACGGGAGTATTACAGCCATCGGCCGCCACGGGACAGCGCGAAGTAAAGAGTCCGGCCCTAACCGGAAACGAGCACAAGCGGGCCGGCCATCTGACAGAACGGTTTGACTCTGTGGGTGGAGAACGGGACGTGTCTGCTTACGGTTGCTCGGTTCTGATTGGAGTTCTCGTATGGCAGAGAAATATACGCATTAGCGTATATCAGACACTTATACGCTACAGCGTATGACTGGTGTTTCTGACCTGATTACACCAAAGAGGAAGCAGAATTTGGGGAAAAATAGCGGCGACCGTTAGGCCGATCTCCGGCGTGCCGGAGTCGATGCTCGGTGTGGCTGCCGGCCGGAGGCCAGCCCCAGCCGGACAGCCGCCTGGTAGAGTTGGGCCACGTTGTGGACGCGGAGCCGCCGCATGAGGTTGAACCGGTGCACCTCGACAGTCCGGACGCTGATCCCGGACTGCTCGGCGATCTCCCGGTTGGTCAGACCGCTGCAGACGAGCTTGACCACCTGGCGATGCCGGGGTGTCAGCACCACCGGACGCCGCCCTCGCCTGCCCCTGCTCCGAGGCTTACTTCTTCCCGAGGATGACGTCCTTGGCCGCTTTGGCAACACGGAATTTCACCACGCGCTTCGCGGGAATCTTGATGGCCTCGCCGGTCTGCGGATTCCGGCCTATCCGGGCCTTCCGGTTCATCAGGACCAGCTTCCCGATGCCGGGAATCGAGAACGTGTTCTTCGCTTCCTTGTAAGCCAAGGCTGCCAGATCGTCGAGGACCTGGGTGGCGGTCTTCTTCGTCATCCCGTCGTGCTTGCCGGCCAGGATCTCGGCGATCTTGGCCTTCGTCAGTGCTTTTGCCATACGTGAAGTCTCCTCTTGTGGAAGCTACGAGGGGCGGATTATGGCGGGGGCACCTAAAAGAGTCAAGAAGCTTTAGCTCGCGCCTTCGCCTCCGGGGAACAACCGCAGAAAGTCCGCAAGCCGCACAATGGGGATATCCTCAAATTTCTTGAGGACCAGGAGATGGTGGTCGCCTGTCACGATGAGGTCGGCATGGGCGGACACGGCGCACTCGAGGATCCGATTGTCGGGCGCATCCTGAAGGATGGTGACCTTGCGTGCCGGTTGCAGAATCTGAGCCGCGCGGCCGATCATCTTCAAAGCGGCCTTGATATCCTGCTCCGGCTGATTGAATTTGGTTCGGAGGACGCGGGCGGTTTCCGTCAGAATGGGAATGGAAGCGTACAGGACAACCTGGCGTCGGCGTGCGAGGAGGAAGGCTTGCTCACCCTTGCCCCCTGGGACGAGGAACGCAGAGACATACACATTCGAATCGAAGACCACCCTCACTAGCGGTCCTCGAACACGATCCGCTCGACCTCCTTCTCGGTGAGGACACGGGCCTTCTGCGTGCGCCGAGTCATCCTCCGCTGGAGCTTGAAGAATTCTTCCTCCTCACGCTCCGCCTTGTAACACTCAATCATCCGGCGAAACAGCTCGCTCTTCGTGGTGCCCTCTTGCGCGGCCAGCCGCTCGTACTCCTTGGCCAGCTCGGGATTCACGGAGAATCCCAGCACCGCGGTGTTGCGTCCCACGGGGTTCCCTCCAGTTTAACGGAGTTAAACTCTATCACGATACGCCCAGACATCGCAACCGGCATTATGGGACCCGACTCCGGTGCGGGTGCATCCCGCTCACCCTGCGATCCTCAACAAATACGCCGAAATCACAGTTACGGGCCCGTGGCGCCGCCGCCACATGACGCACGGGTCAACGGACGAGGGCCTGAAGCACTCGCACGGCGAGGCGTAGTTTCTCCTCATCGAGTTCCCGGATCAATTTCTTCAGCTCGTCCTGAAGCTCCTTCGCCGGCGCCGCATGCCTGATCTGAAACAGCTCCCAGAGCTCCACCCCCAAGACATCGGCCACGTCGACCAGCGTCTCCAGGGACGGGATCTGCATCCCCACTTCCAGCCGGCTGAGATAGCGCGTGCTGATGCCGGCCTTCTCCGCAAGCTGCTCTTGCGTCAAGCCGCGCGCCTTCCGGACCTCTTTGATCCGGACTCCAAGTCGTCGTGAGAAGTCCTGCATGGGTGCCTCCCGAGCATGAGACCGTGAACCGACTCGGGAGGCAACGGTCTTTGAGGTAGAATGATGTTGACAAACTCAACTTTGTAGATAGACTTCTCAATCCAGCGAATAGAAAATGACCCTGTTGTTCTACTACGGCGTTCTATTCCGAGGATTCAGACCGTGATGACACCTCAGGCGGACCCCCGGAAGCAGACCATCCTGGTCGTAGATGACGACCCTTCCGTCCGGAGCCTCATCGCCGCCACCCTCCTCAGACAGGGCTACACGGTCCTGGAAGCGTCGGACGGCCTGGAGGCGTACACGCGCTTTGCTCAACACCCCGACTCCATCGACCTGATCATTACGGATCTGATCATGCCCAAGATGACCGGCTTCGATCTGGTCCAGGCCGTGCGCGCGACCTCGTCCACCCACCCGCATCGCCCGCAGACTCCAGTCATCGTTGTATCTGGGACAGCCTTGCAGGATCTCCGCGTGCCGATCGCGTCGCTCAATGTCCCGCTTCTGCCCAAGCCCGTGAGCCTCCCGGTTCTTCTGCAGAAAGTGCGCGACTTGCTCGACTCATCGCGCTGAAGCGAGCGAGACCTCCCGTCACGCTTCCCCCGTCACAGACGAGCGGTCCCCTGCCGGAACTCTTTGTGCATTTAAGAGGTTAGCGAACCTTTGATCAAAGGTTGACTTTGTACGTGGCCTATGTAACCATTGGCTACATTGTAGCCAATGGTTACATGCTCCCACAAGACCTGAAACGTGCCCGACAAGCCTTGGGATGGACCCAGGCGACGCTCGCCGAAGCGCTCCGGACCGACCGGGTGACCGTGGTGCGCTACGAGACTGGCACCCGCCGGATCCCCTGGCTGGTGGAGGTCGCGATCCAGCAGCTCACTACGCCAACCCGCATTCCCCTGGTTGGCACCGTCGCGGCCGGGGATCCCCTGGAAGCCTTTCCGCAAACGGAAGCGGTGGAGGTGCCCCGGAGCATGGTCGGTCGCGGCGAGACCTTCGCCCTGCGCGTCAAGGGGGAGTCCATGCGGGACGAGGGGATTCTCCCGGGCGACGTGGTCGTGGTCCAGAAGCAGACCACGGCCCGGAACGGGCAGACGGTCATCGCCCTGGTGAACGGGGAGGCCACGATCAAGACGTACGTCCGCAAGGGCGGGGTCGTGGAACTCCGTCCCGCCAACGAGAGCATGCGGCCGATCGTGGTGAAGGAGACCGACACCCTCCGCATCGAGGGTATCGTGGTGGGGGTCATCCGTCATTTGCGGAAATAGGTCCGCGCTCGAGCCTGCTGCATCCGCACCATGGACCGCCAGATCATCTGCTTTGCGATTCCGTCGTTCGAACTCGCGCTGGCCCGTCTGAACGACCCGACCCTCCGGGCCCGCCCGCTCGCCCTGGCCCCGCTCGGCACGCCGCGCGCCCTGCTCCGTGAGGTCTCGCCTGAAGCGGCACGGGAGGGGCTCTCCATCGGCATGCCGGTCGACCGGGCGCTGCGCCTGTGCCCGGCTCTGTCGGTGCTCCCGCCCGACCCGCATCGGGTCCGCTCCGGGAACGACGCGCTCCTGAGCGTGGTCACGCACTATGCACCGGTCTGGGAGCCCTGCCGGCCCGGGGCCGTCCTGCTGGACGTGACGGGCACCGGCCGGCTGTTCGGGCCCGCCTGTGACGTGGCGGCAAACGTCCAGCGGGAAGTCCTCGACCGGTATCGGCTCGACGGACTGGCCGGCGTCGGGAGCAACAAACTTGTGGCCCAGACGGCCGCGACGTTGATCGAGCCCTCGGAACTCTACGAGGTCCGATCGGGGTCCGAGCGCGCCTTCATGGCCCCGCTCTCGGTCCGGCTGCTGCCGGGGATCCAGCGCCCTTGCATGCGAAAAGTCCTGGAACGGCTAGACGACCTCAACCTCCTCACCTGGGGCCAGGTGGCGGAGAGTCCGATCGAGGCCTTGGCCCTCGCGGTCGGCGACTATGCGGGGCAACTCTTCCGATGGGCCCACGGGATCGACCAGGTGCCGGTGCTGCCCCCCGCCCAGCAACCCCGTCTCGACGAGACCGTCACCCTCGATCCGGACGAGCTGGACGACCCGGTGCTGTGGGGGCGCCTGCTGGATATCTTGCAACGCCTCTGCCGGACGCTGCGGAGCCACCGGCGCGCCTGCGGCGGGCTGTCTCTCACGATCCGCTACAGCGACCAGGTCGCGGTCACGAAGCAGGCGCGCGTCACGCCGGAGACCTGCTGGGAATACGATCTCGCGCCTGTGCTCGCGTCACTCTTCCAGCGAGGCTTCCGGCGCCGGGTCCGCCTCCGCCGGATGACGGTCAGCCTGACCGGCCTGACGGTCTACGCGGAGCAGGGCTCGCTCTTCGACGCAGAGCCAGGGGACGAGCCCCGCAGGCGGGCGCGCGCCCAAGCCCTGGCTGTGGCCCTCGACCGGCTCCAAGCCCGGTTCGGCGAGCGGGCGATTCGCTACGGGAGGAGTCATTGAGTGCCGGCCGCCTTCGTGCACCTGCACACCCATTCGTGCTACTCCCCCATGCAGGGGGTCCCCACCCTGGAGGCGCTCTGCGAGGCGGCGCGCGCTCAGGGCCAGGACCGGCTCGCCCTCACGGACACGAACGGGCTCTATGGCGCCATCCGGTTCCTCGAGGTGGCGCGGGACGCCGGCTTGAAACCCATCCTGGGCGCGGAACTGGTCCATGGGACCCACCGAGCGGGGCTGCTGGCGAAGACCCCGGCCGGCTACGCCAACCTGTGCCGGATCCTCTCGGCGCGCCACTGTGATGACGCCTTCGACGTCACGAGCACGGTCGCCCGGCACCGGACCGGGCTGGTCATCCTCTCGGATGACCGCGCCGCCCTGACCGCCTGGCAGCAGGAGTCGGACGAAGATCTCTATGTCGAGCTGACGCCCGGCCCGACGCTGCATGGGGCCATCGAGTTCAGCCGGCAGCGAGGGCTGCCGCCGGTAGCGACCGCCCAGGCGTGTGTTCTTCGGCCGGGTGACTACCACGCCCACCGGCTGCTCCGGGCCATTGCGGACAACACGACCCTCTCCCGGCTCCGCGCGGAGTCCTGCGCCGCACCGACGCAGTGGCTGATGCCGGAGGCGGTCCTGGCCCGCTATGTCCCGAACCTCCCTGAAGCGCTCGCCAATGCACGCCGCATCGCGGACGCCTGCCACACCGACTGGGACTTCAAGGAGACAATCTTCCCCGCGTTCCGGCAGCTCTCCGCCGGGGCCGCCTATGAGACGCTGCGAGCCAAGACCTACGAGGGGGCGCGCTGGCGTTACGGCGCCCTGTCCGAGGCCGTGACGCAGCGGATCGAGCAGGAGCTTGCCGTCATCCGGGAAAAGGGATATGCCCACTACTTCCTCATTGTCGAGGAGATCGTCCGGCAAGCGCCGCGGACCTGCGGCCGGGGCTCCGCCGCGGCCTCCATCGTGTCGTACTGCCTCGGGATCACGCACGTCGATCCCATTCGCCACCGCCTGCTCTTCGAGCGGTTCCTCAACCCCGGCCGGCACGATCCCCCGGACATCGACATTGATTTTCCCTGGGACGAGCGCCCACAGATTCTGGACTGGGTCTTTGCCCAGTACGGCCAGAGCCGGGCGGCGATGGTAGCCAACCAGAACACCCTGGCGACGCGGGCCGCCCTGCGCGAGCTCGCCAAAGTGTATGGAATGCCGGCAGAGGAGATCGGCAAGGCCCTGGATCTGATTCAGCGGCGCGCCGACTTTGTGGACGTGACGCCCGGGATGACCGTCCGGACCTGGGCGGAGAAGGTCTGTGTCGCCCTGCGGCTCCGATCCCCCTGGCCAGAGATCCTGGGCTGGGCCGTCCAGCTTCACGGACACTTCCGGAACCTCGGGCTCCATCCGGGCGGCGTCGTGCTGGTGCCCGACGAGATCCGGCGCTACGTCCCGGTCGAGATCTCCGCCTCCGGCCTCCCCGTGATCCAGTGGGAGAAAGACCAGACCGAGGAGGCTGGCCTGGTCAAAATTGACCTCCTCGGCAACCGGTCCCTGGCCGTGATCCGGGACGCGCTGGCGGCGATCGCCCGGAACACCGGCCGCGTGATCGACTATGCGACCTGGGACCCCATCAGCGATCCGGCGACCAACGAGCTGATCCGGCGGGGCGACACGATGGGGTGTTTCTACATTGAATCCCCGGCCACCCGGCTCCTGCTCAAGAAGCTCTGGACCGGCATGCCGCCGGCCAGGCGCGCGCAGGCGGACGTGTTCGAGTACCTGGTCGTCGTCTCTTCGATCATCCGGCCGGCCGCCCACGTCTGGGCGGACGAGTTCGTCCGGCGCGCCCACGGGCGGCCCTATACCTCGCTCCATCCGGTGCTGGATGACGTGCTCGCCGAAACGCACGGCATCATGGTCTACCAAGAGGACGTCATGAAGGTCGCCGTCGCCTTGGGCGGGTTCACCGTGGAAGACGGCGATCAACTCCGAAAGGTCCTGAGCAAGAAGCACAAAGAACGGAAGCTCCGCGATTACCAGCGGCACTTCTATGCCGGTGCAGCGGCACGCGGCGTCCGGCGACCGGTCATCGACCAGATCTGGGCCATGATCATGAGCTTCGCCGGCTACAGCTTCTGCAAGCCGCACAGTGCGAGCTACGCCCAGGTGAGCTTCAAGTCGGCCTACCTGCGGGCCCACTACCCCGCCGAGTTCATGGCGGCCGTCATCAGCAATCAGGGCGGCTACTATTCGACCTACGCGTATCTCTCCGAGGGGCGCCGGATGGGGCTCACGATCCTCCCGCCGGACCTCAACGCGAGCGACTGGGCCTATACGGGCTCGGGTAAGACCGTTCGGGTGGGGCTCATGCAGATCAAGGGCCTCCAGGAGGACCTGGCCAAGCGGATCGTCGCCGAGCGCCGGGCGAACGGCCCCTACCGGTCGCTGCGGGACTTTTTGGACCGGGTGCAGCCGGACCTTGCCCAGGCGAAGCTCCTGATCAAGGCGGGCTGCTTCGACTCGATCGCGGGAGAGCTCACGCGACCCGCGCTGCTCTGGCGCCTGTTCGCGTCCCAAGCGGCCAAGCCGCCGGGCTACCTCCCGATTCCGCCCGAGTATTCACTCCGGCAAAAGCTGGCCCACGAGCATGCGCTCTTCGGCTTCCCGCTGAGTTGCCATCCGCTGGATCTCTTCACGGACGTGCTCGTGCGCATCCCGCACGTGCCCGCCAAGGATCTGGCCCGGCACGTCGGCGAGGAGGTGACGGTGGTGGGCTGGCTCATGACCGAGAAGATCATCTCGACGAAGAAGGGGGAGCCGATGGAGTTCATCACCCTCGAGGATCAGACGGCCCTCTTCGACGCCACGCTCTTTCCAGCCGTCTACCGCCGGTCCTGTCATCTCCTGGCGCCGAACCACGCCTATGTCGTGACCGGCCGGGTCGAGGAGCAGTATTCGACCATCACCCTCACGATCAAGACGCTGCGGCTCCTCACCGCTCGCGACGCGGGGATACCGTGCGAGCCGGTTGAGGAAATCGCCGGATAGCCGTACA
Source organism: Candidatus Nitrospira neuquenensis (assembly GCF_979578155.1). Classification (NCBI taxonomy): domain Bacteria; kingdom Pseudomonadati; phylum Nitrospirota; class Nitrospiria; order Nitrospirales; family Nitrospiraceae; genus Nitrospira; species Candidatus Nitrospira neuquenensis. The sequence continues at coordinate 155,776 of NZ_CEFZDU010000034.1, forward strand.
CTGAGCGCGATGCCGCTCTCTCCCCTCGTGCGGTTTGGGACGTCCACCTGGACCTATGAAGGCTGGCAAGGCCAGGTCTACCAGCGGGCGTACGCCAAGAGCCGCTTCGCGCAGGAGTGTTTGGGGGAGTACTGCCAGTATCAGTACCAGGGGGAGCCGCTCTTCCGGACGGTCGGCAACGACAGCACCTTCTATCGGCCCCCGACGGCCAACCAGCTCCGGCGCTATCTCAACCAGATCCCCGAAAATTTCGAGATGTGCTTCAAGGTCTGGGAGGAGATCACGATCCCGGCCTATGCGAAGCAGGCCCGGTACGGGGCCAAGGCGGGCCAGCCCAACCCACGTTTTCTCGATGCGCGGGTCTTCACCGACCTCGTGCTGGCGCCCTACCGTGAGGCTCAGTTCGAGCCGCACGCTGGGCCGTTCCTGTTCGAATTTCAGCGCCACGGGATGTCCGCCGACGAGTTTGTCGGCAAGCTCGATACTTTCTTCTCTCAGCTCCCAAAGGACGTGCGCTACGCCGTCGAAGTGCGCAATGCGGGATTACTCGGCCCGCGCTACCGGGACATGCTCGCGGAGAATGGCGTCGCGCACGTCTACAACCACTGGTCCTACATGCCGCCGTTGGCCGAGCAGCACAAGCGGATGGAGACGTTCACGGCGCCGTTCACCGTGCTCCGCCTCCTCACGCCGCTCAAGATGTCCTACGAGCAGGCCAAGAAGCGCGCCGAGCCATACACAAGGCTCATCGAGGAGCTTCCAGAGATGCGGCGGGGCACGCTGGAGCTGGTTCGCCAGGCCGTCCAAGAAGGGCGACGAGCCTACGTCCTCGTCAACAACCGCGCAGAGGGCAACGCACCGCTGACGATTCAGGCCCTGGCGGAACGGTTACGGGCAGATGAATCATCTTAATGTTGCTTGAAGGGACCCGGAGCGTTCGACCACCGAAACCACAGGGCACCGAACGCTGCGTGAGCGATCGCATCAGACATCCGTGTGCCATTTCCGTTCATCTGCCGGATGACTGAGTCAATCCTGGTCTGCATTGCCGGGTGGGTGTCGGAGCTACCCCAACTGTCCGCTCCGACCAGGGTCAACGCAAACAGCGCGAAGTAAATGCCGATCTCTCGCTTCTGCCTCACCAACCCGGCATCCACGCTATGCGCTGATGCGTACTCGTCAGCCCGCTCCAACATGAAACGAGTCGCAAACTCGTCGCATGATAGCTCCTCAGCATGCTTTGCCGCCAGCGTCGCGTCTTGGCCTGTCGACGTTCCTTCATGTTGATGGCGTATGTGCCGAACCTCGTGCAACAATGCCCAACCTACTGCAAACGTGGACAGCTCGGCCGCAACCCGAGTTTCTGCTCCGTCCGGATATGTCCCAGGCTCGGGCACCCCTTCTGGCAGCGGTACTATTGTCGAGTCGTCTGCCCGTAAAATGCAAAAGAAGACCTCGATCATTCCATTGAAACGCCCAAAATCCTTTTGGCCCGTTACCAACGTCCTGTGTATTGCGGTATATCCTTCCCATGCAATAAACCCAGCAAGCCAGAACGCTCTCATTGTGCGATGATTGAACCGGACATCTCGGAAGGCCCCCGCATCCATAATGAACCGGCCTTCCGGCTCGACCTCCTGCAGAACATTAAAGCGGAGCTGATACCGAGCCCAAATGTCAGCCATTTCATCACGGCGCTCTGGCACCACACCCAAGAAGAGATTACGTACCGCGTGCTGGACTTCTTCGTTGTTGCGCCAATCCGTGCTCATAAGCGCACCACTCTTCCAACGATTACCCTCATCAGAACGCCTCTTCGTGCCCACCAGAAGGTCGTCATCCTTGCTGATGTCGCAGGTGCGCACCCTATCCGATCGAAGAGGTGAGGGAACTGGGAACTCCGTCGTTTGGAAACGTAACCTCACTGGCTGTCTTGGCATCCTCCGGTGTCAGCGCCTGAGACGGAACTTGTTCCCTCCAAGATGAACAAGGGTCAGGCGTGGCGGGTGGCCAGCAGGCCACTGAGCAAATCCATGCTTCCGCAGCCAGGTCTCGATGACTTTGCCGCGGAACTCAGGGCAAGTTGTCCAGAAGGTGCGGCTCAGGCAAAACGTTCTCTTTACTCCATCAATCTCGACCTCGATTGTCCGCCAAGAGCGATTGAAGTATTGCCTCACATTAGGGAGGCCGACTCGGATTCCGTAACTCCCGTTCCTCCAGGCAGTGACTCTCATAAGAACACCCCGATCCTGGACAATTAGGCTTCTAATCGGTCGCCATGATGAGCAGCTCGCAGTCAAAGTAAAACCTAGCCATGTAACCGGCGGCGCGGCTCGCGCCGAAACGCTCAAGTACGAGCCTGTATCTATTGCGAGCCTCAGCTTCTACCCGCTCAGCTCGTACACGTGGCGGCTCATCGTAGCCTGATTGCCATGTCGGGCTGAGAGGCTCCTGGGCTCTACGTGTCCACTGCCTAGCCGCTTCTTCAGCGAGGAATGCTGCTTTCCCCAAGCTGGCGATCATTTCGGTCGCCATGGCATCGAGATACTCTTCAATACCGGGGCGAGGCAGAGCCTCTCGAACTGCATGCTGAATTTCGGAAAAGAATCGTTCACTTTCTACAGATCCTTCGATCTGGTGAGGCTCTGAATACAGCCAGGTCTTGGCGCCTTCTCGATTGTAGGCAACATAGTGCGGTTGAGTATCCAATGGGCCTATCTGTGATGGTCGGATGAAGATTGACTCCGCGGTATAGTCAGAAAGTGTGGAAATAGGAAAAAGGCGGTGGCAACCTTTCGGGTGACCAAACCCACCGGGCTGACGCCCGGCCATGAAAGGAGGCACCGCCATGCAGGAGCAGAGCACAGAGACGCGAGCCGAGTCAAGGAATCTCTGGGACCACCTGGAGGAGTTTGTGCGTGCCCATATCCAACAGTTCGTCCAGCGGCTCTTAGTGGAAGAGGTCACCATGCGGCTTGGCCGGGTGAAGTCGGAACGGCGCGCGGTGGTCGATGCGCCGGCCGGATATCGCAACGGGTACGGCAAGCCGCGCAAGCTGACGCTCACCTGCGGCACGATCACCGTGCAGCGGCCGCGGGGGCGGGGCCTGGCCGAGCGGTTTGTGAGTCGCATGCTGCCACTGTTCCAGCGGCGGACCCAGCAGGTGGGCGAGCTGCTGCCCCGCTTATATCTGCACGGCTTGGCGCTCGGGGACTTTGAGCTGGCCTTGCGGGGCCTGCTGGGCGACGGGGCGCCCTTGGCGCCAGCCTCCCTGCAGCGGCTCAAGGCCCAGTGGCAACAGGAATATGACACCTGGAAGACCCGCCGGCTGGATGATCTGGAGGTCGTGTACGTCTGGGCCGATGGGCTGTACGTGAAGGCTGGCCTGGAGGACAGCAAGGCGGCGCTGCTCGTGCTGATCGGCGCCCTCACGGACGGCCGCAAGGTGGTGCTGGCCGTGGAGAGCGGCCAGCGGGAATCGAAGGAGTCCTGGGGCGCGGTGCTGCGGGATCTGCGAGCCCGCGGGCTGAAGCCGTGGCGCTGCACCATCGCCGATGGCCACCTCGGGATCTGGGCCGCCCTCGCCGAGCAGCAGCCCAGCGTGGCCGAGCAGCGGTGCTGGAACCATAAGATCATCAACGTGCTGGATGCCCTGCCGCCCAAACACCAGGCGGCGGCGGGCGCCCTCTTGAAAGCCATGCCGTACGCCGACACGCAGGCCACGTGCGAACGGTTACGCGATCAGTTCAGTCGCCGATTCCTGCTCGTGACCCCCAAGGCGGTGGAGCGCCTCCATCATGACTGGGAGCGCCTGGTCACGTTCTATCAGTTCCCCCGTGAGCACTGGCGGCATCTGCGCACGACCAACGTGGTCGAGTCGCCCTTTGCGGCGGTCCGGCTGCGGACCACCGCGGCCAAGCGGTACAAGCGGGTCGAGTCGGCGACGGCAGTGATCTGGAAATTGCTGCAGGTGGCGGAGCGTACGTTCCGGCGGCTGAATGCCCCGGAGCTACTGCCGCTGGTCCACGTCGGCGTCCGATTCGTCGATGGCGTTCAGCAACCGGCCACGCCGAAGGAGGCCGCCGCCTGATTCCATTTACACACCTATTGACAAGACCTCCTACAAGCGCACGTATGCCAAGACTCGCTTCGCATCGGAGTGCTTGGGGGAATACTGCCAATATCAATACAAGGGGGAGCCGCTCTTCCGGACGGTCGGCAACGACAGCACCTTCTATCGCCCCCCGACGGCGAACCAGCTCCGGCGTTATCTCAACCAGATTCCCGAAGACTTCGAGATGTGCTTCAAGGTGTGGGAGGAACTCACGATCCCGAGTTACGCGAAACAGGCCCGGTACGGGACCAAAGCGGGCCTGCCCAACCCGCGGTTTCTCGATGCCCAGGTGTTCACCGACCTCGTGCTGGCGCCCTACCGCGAAGCCAACTTTCTCCCCCACGCCGGCCCGATGATCTTCGAGTTCCAGCGTCACGGGATGACGGCCGACGAGTTCGTGAGCAAGCTGGACGGATTCTTCGCCCAGCTCCCGAAGGACGTGCGCTACGCCGTCGAGGTCCGCAACGCCGGGTTACTCGGACCGCGCTACCGGGACATGCTCGCTGCCCACGGCGTAGCGCACGTCTACAACCATTGGTCCTACATGCCCTCGTTGGCAGACCAGCACAAGCGGATGGCGACGTTCACGGCGCCGTTCTGCGTGCTCCGCCTGCTCACGCCGCTCAAGATGTCTTACGAACAGGCGAAGAAACGCGCCGAACCGTACAACAAGATCACCGAGGAGCTACCAGAGATGCGGCGGGATACGGTAGAACTAGTTCGTCAGGCCGTGCAAGAAGAGCGACGCGCCTACGTCCTCGTCAACAACCGCGCCGAGGGCAATACCCCACTCACGATCCAGGCGCTGGCGGATCGGCTGCGGGCAGACGCGTCGGTACTCAGAGACTAGCAGAAAGCCACCAATCTAGCGCCTTTCAGTTTGAAGGGAGCCTACGCTCGAACTAGCCCTGATCCGAAAATACTCGATGATGTGGACACAAGCTCCAGCGGGTCCTGTCGGGGCGATCACCCCCGTCGTCCTCGCTCCACCCATCCCCCCGTGGGGGGCCTTACGGGAGTCGGTGCCGCAAGGGCCCTTGCTGAACCTGCTCGTTGGTTGCCGTGTGGCTGCTCGCCCCTTCCGCTGCGGGCGACGGGGGGCCTGCTCGCCACGCCACCCGCTGGAACACAGTTCGCGGACCGCACCATTATTTTCGGATCAGGGCTAGTTGTTCGCAATTCTGGGCGAACTGCTTCCACTACGAGCTTGTCCGAAGGACAGTCCGCACAGCTCCAGCAAATGCTTCACTGTCAAAGGGGATCTTAAGGAAGACGATTCCGGGGCCTTCTAATTCCTGAAACCTGAAGATATCGTCGCTGCTCAAGGCGATGATCGGCTTCCCGTATTCCCTAGCGAGGTCTGAGACAAGCTGCTTGACAACCCCTGCACGCTCCCCAGGGCGATGGCCCAGCCCCCTCACCATGACATTGTTGAGGACCAAGATGAACATATCTACTGGTTGACTATTAGCTAGTCTCCTCACATCCTCTGCCGTTGCCACCTCGGAGAAGGTCACATCGTAACTGGAACCTATCAACTGCGTAACATAACGTCTGATGAACTGCGTCATGACCGGGACATTCGTGCACATCATGATAGGAAACGGTTTCCTTTCAGTAACGGCTAACACAACACAATTCCTGCGTGATTTTGCTACCTGCTTTGCGTCGTTAGCCTTCTGTAGAACCTCTTCGAAAGTCTCACCGTGATCTGGCCAGCAGGCGACTCCCACTGAGAGCGTTATACGTTCAGTTACGCTGCCAACCAGGAAATCCTTGGCAGCCAGAGTTGACCGAAGTATTTCTCCAAACGCGACACTTTCGGATGCATTGTGGTTCGGCAAGATCACCAGAAACTCATCACCGCCTTGTCTGTAACAGCCTCCTCGGAGGTGTGTCAATTTTCTCAACAGGCGCATAGCTTCGGGCAGGATGGTGCGGTCCACTGTGGTTTCGGTGTGTCGCGTATTCAAATCCTTGAATCTGTCAAAGTCCAAAAACAGCACCCCCATGGGGGCATCTAGGAGCTCTTTCTGCCAGTTTGCAAAGTCTCGCGGCGCTTGGGCAGGACTTAGTAGGATACCGGATTTCTGATCCAATTCCATCTGCTGAAGCGAGGTCGGCGCCTGGGCCTTCGACCGGAGTCTGTCGACAAACAAGTTGATCTCAGCTCTTACCCGGCTCATCCCTCTGTCTCGTTGGGCTAACAGGTCATTTCGTTGAGTTTCGTCGAGCTCTTTACCAACGGCCTGATAGAGAGTCGGTAAGTCCCACAAGCTCAGCGGGCAGTAAAAAGCATGGAATTCTTGAAGCTCTCCTGCGAGCCCGGTCGAATAGGCGATATCCTGGCTGATCAGGACTCTTTGCATGGCTTCCCAAACGGTTGAGACACGAACGTCAACCTGTTTCAAGGCAACAGCGTGGGCGATCATGATGGTATGGATCGGCTGATTAAAACCTCGCAGAGCATAATCGGCGCTCATCTTCGAGAAGTCGTCCCGTGCCTGGGTCCTGCAGTCTTCGAAAGCTAATTGGACGAGCTCATGAACCCGTTCCTTGAAGGATTGAGCAAGCATATAGCAAATGGCTCACTAAACTTTCCTCAGTTGTGCCCAACAACTTCAACGAATTCCGCGATGACGGCGACCTCATCTTCCGGTACATTGGTCAGCACGATCGGCTGGTAGTCGGGGTTCAGGGGTCTGAGATAAATGGTACCGCGTCGCTCGGCTGTGTCCTTGCCCGCCACCGCGGAACTGTCGAACTTCTTCACGGTGAAGCTGCCGCCAGTCTCAGGATCGGAGATGTCTCGATGCCGAACCAGCAGGATGCGGCCCGTCCGGCTGCCCACGACCGGAGAGGCGAAGAGGCAGTAAGACCCATCCGGGATGAGCGGTTCCATCGAACGGCCGACCACCTGAGCGACGAACATGCCTGGCCGCAGGCGGCGCTTCGTGTTCACAGCGACCCACTCGAAGCCCTGGTCCTCGATGTGCTGTGGATCGCTGAACGCCCCGGCCGCAGCCTTGAGCGGAACGAGCGGAACACAGGTGACGTAACGCTCTTCGGGACGGCCTTCGACGAGCCGCAAGCCTGGCGGGAGTGCCGGGCCGGAAGCAGCGGCCCCCGCTACTCCCGAGCCGGCCCGCAGTCGCCGGTATGCTTCGGCGGACATCCAGCCGCTGACGATCTCCCGGAATGGCGAGTCGTTCATGTACCGAACGAAGATCTCCTCGTTCTGGTCCATGCGCTCGACGAAGAGGCGCTCCACGAGGTTCCGGAACACCAGCTCGAACTTGTCCTCCGGGTTCACCGCGGCTGCCTGGCGAAGCCCATCGTCGGTTACAGCAGCCTCGACGATCTGATCGAAGAAGAGTTGATCGGCCTGGCTGAAGTCCGTGCCGAATCGCTCGTTGATAAGGTCGATGAGCTGCGAGAGTGGAACGGGTTGCTCTCGCACCAGTCCAGACCCGACCTCCTTGGGCCCGTCCAGTGGCCGCCCCCTGCCCTGGTCCAGCGAGATGGAGCCCTCGCTGATCTTCTCCAAGCGGTAGTACTCGAGCCGCACCTCGTCGTCGAACTGGTAGAGCGGCCCGCCCCTGCGTCGTGGCAGCTTGGCCATGAGATGACGGAGGAACACGTAGAGACGCTCAAGGTCGGAGTCCTGATAGGGGATGATCTGGCTCAGGAAGTTGTAGAGGTTGCGGAAGGCCTGCGATTTGCCGCGCCACAGCTCCGCCTCGTCTTCTCGTTCCTTTTGAAACACGGCAAACCGCGACACCGCCGGATCGAGCGCCGCATTCATGGCCTGGTGGTCCTGGGCGCTCTGGCGCGGCTTCGGTTTGAAGTACACGGCGCAGAACCGCTCCACCTCCTCTTCGAGGTAGATGCCGGACGAATCCAGTTCACCTTTGATCGCATACATGCGCGCGGGGTCCACCTCTTCCCCCATCTCCGCGCCGTCATAGTAGGTCTTGAACGCCTCCCGGATCTCCTCGCGGTCGTTGACGAAGTCCAGGACAAAGGTGTCCTCCTTGAGCAGGTGCGTCCGATTCAGGCGTGAGAGAGTCTGCACAGCCTGGATGCCGGCGAGCCGCTTGTCTACGTACATCGTGTGCAGGAGGGGCTGATCGAAGCCGGTCTGGTACTTCTCCGCGACGAGGAGCACCTGGTACTCCTGCGTCGCGAACTTTTCGGGCAGCTCCTTCTCCCGGATGCCGAGGTTCATCGCCTCTTCGGTGTACGTGATGTCCGGCAGCTTGTCGTCCTCCACCATGCCGGAGAAGGCAACCAACGTCCTGATGGCGTACCCTTTCTCCTTGATGTAGCGATCAAAACTCTGCTTGTAGCGGACTGCGTCCATCCGCGCGCTGGTGACCACCATGGCCTTGGCACGGCCGCCGATCTTGTGCCGGGTGACGGCCTGGAAGTGCTCGACCATCACTTCGGTCTTCTGCGCAATGTTGTGTGGGTGCAGTCGGAGAAAACGGGCCAGGGCCTTCGCCGCCTTCTTGCGCTCAACGTTTGGATCGTTTTCACAGGCCTTCAGCAACCTGTAGTACGTCGCGTAGGTCGTATAGTGCTTCAGCACGTCAAGGATAAAGCCTTCCTCGATGGCCTGCCGCATGGTGTAGCGGTGGTTTGGCTCACCGTTCCGGCCGAACACCGCAAGCGTCTTGTGTTTGGGGGTGGCCGTGAATGCGAAGAAGCTCAGGTTTGCCTGTCGGCCTCGCTTGGCCATGCTGCGGAAGAGTTCTTCCAGGTCCTCGCGGCCCTCGTCGGCGGCTCGCCTTCTAGCCTCTTCCCGCAGTCCCTCGCCGCCGAGGACCTCCTTCAGCTCCGTAGCCGTCTCGCCGCCCTGCGAACTGTGGGCCTCGTCGATGATGACCGCGCACCGACGGGTCGGCAGGGTGCCGCTCCCTGCCTCGCCGCGCTCCTCGGCCATCTTTAGTAATTGGCGAGAAATGAACGGAAACTTTTGAAGAGTGGTGATGACGATCGGAACGGCGTTCTCCAGGGCCTCGGCAAGCTGGCGTGAGCTTTCGTCGATCTTCTGCACCACCCCGCGTTTGTGCTCGAACTGGTAGATGGTGTCCTGGAGCTGCTGATCGAGCACGACGCGATCGGTTACCACGATCACGCTATCGAAGACCCGCCTGTTGTGAATGTCGTGCAGGGAGACCAGGCGGTGCGCGAGCCAGCCGATCGTATTGCTTTTGCCGCTACCCGCCGAGTGCTCGACGAGGTAGTTGTGTCCCACACTCTCCGTGCGAGCTGCGTCTACGAGGCGCCGCACGGCATCGAGCTGGTGGTAACGCGGGAAGATCATCGTCTCGACCTTCACCTTGCGGCCCTGGTCGTCGCGCTTCTCCTCGATCTGCAGGTGGATGAAGCGCGCGAGGATGTCGAGCAGACTGTGGCGCTCAAGCACCTCCTCCCACAGGTACGCTGTGCGATAGGTGCGCCCAGCCGGGTCAGGCGGATTCCCAGCACCCCCGTCGCAGCCCTTATCGAAGGGAAGGAGGTGCGTCGCATTGCCGCCGAGCCGCGTCGTCATCCGCACGGCTTCGGTGTCCGCAGCGAAGTGGACAAGCGTGCGCCGCTTGAACTCGAAGATCGTCTCGCGAGGATCTCGGTCGTGGCGGTACTGACGGACGGCGTCTTCAACCGTCTGCCCTGTAAGCGGATTCTTGAGTTCCACAGTGGCGACGGGAATCCCGTTGAGGCTCAGTGTGACATCGAGGGACTTTTCTCCGCGAAGTGAGTAGTGCAGTTGGCGGGTAATGCCCAGTCGATTGGCGGCATAACGGGCTTCGAGTTCCGGGTTCAGTTCATGGGCGGCTTTGAAGAATGCCACACGCAGCGTCCGCCCGTAGCACTTGAACCCGTGGCGCAGTGTGGCGAGCGAACCGTTCGCGTCCATCCACTTGCACAGATCCGCAAGGACCTGCTCGCCGGTCTTCGCACCGTGCAGCGCTTCCAGTTTCTCCCACTCTGCAGGTTGAGTTTCGCGAATAAAGGAAAGCACCGCCTCCGGGAAGATCGCGCGCTCGCGCTCAAAACTTTCGCGAGCCACAGAGACGTAGCCGCTGCGTAGCAGATGGGCTTCGATGACGGTCTCGAACGCCTCTTCGGAATGACGCATATCGCTCATACAGTCATACTCGCCAGGCGCTGTTCCAGCCACCATATCGCCACCTGGCAAAAGGGTAGGAGCTCGTCAGCTTGCATCAAACGGTTGCGCTGGCGCTCGAACCGAGCCTTCGGAACTGGCCCACAAAGTCTCGCCTTCTCAAGCGTCCACCACTCCACGATGGCATTACGAACGGCCTTCCGATTGTTCTTGAGGAAATCGAGATTGAGATTGAGCACATCGTTGAGTTGGCGATCGAACTCGCGGTCATCCGAATGGATACTGCCATCCGGTTCGTAGCGCAGTCGCGACTCGATGTGGTGCTCCGGATCGGCCGGATTCCACCGGAGGTCCTGGTCTCCTTTACGCGTGTCGCAGTGCTGGAGATACGGTGGCTGTCCCTCCCCACCGAGGCAGGCGCCGAGCAGATTCCGGTAGTTGAGATGCTCTTCTGGATAGCGGCTTTGGCATCTCCAGTGCTCGATCTTCATCGTCAGCGGCCCGTTGTGTATCCGGCTCATACAGTAGCAGCAGATTCCACGTTGCTCGGTCACAAGGGCATGTCGAAGGGCCTCCCTGTCCTCGCAGTTGTCGAAATTGGAGTGGGACGCCAGGCGGTGCGCCGTCAGACTCGCCGGCTCGGCGCCCTTGGTGATCGCCCTCATTCTTTCCCCTCCACGAAGTCGAGAAGGGTTCGGATCCGGGTCACCTCAGGATCGTTATCACCAAGCCGCTCGATGAGCCTGGCCAGCAGGTCGCGTGCTCGGTCGAACTGTTGCCTCCCGACCACCTGCGAGACCTCCGAGAGCAGGCTCTGCACATCCTTGGCGCGCGGCGGGGAGTCCATCACCTCCTCCAGCACTCGGCTGGAATCGACGCCGTAGGAATGGGTCGGCGAGTAGACCTGACCATTCGCGATGATCTGGATGCGGTCGTGCTCGATTTCGCCGATGACCTGCGGCGAATGAGTCGTCGCGATGAATTGGCACTTGGGAAATGTCGAAGTCAATTTGTGGATGATCTGCCGTTGCCACGAAGGGTGGAGGTGCAAGTCGAGCTCATCGATCAGAACGACTCCGTCACCAAACCTAAGCGGATCTTCCAGGTCTGGATTGGCTTGGGACAACCTCCGGGCAAGATCGAGCACCATCGCCAGCACACCGCGTTCACCATCCGACAGTTGGCTGACCTCCAAGCTATCGCCGTCCCTGTCAATCAACAGCCGCGAGCCATCGTCATCATCAGGTCGCATGTTCTGGTAGCCAGGGAGGAACCGTGTTGCTGCGTCTCGAAGGACCTCAAGATGGCGCGATGCCAAGGGCAGTTCGGTTGCCAAGCGAGCTTGTGCGCGCATCCATTCAGAGAACTCCCTGATTTGCCAGGGCCGCGGCCCAAGCGCCTCCGAATACGCCGTAGCTCTACCACCAGCAGCCTTGCCCCTCGGCGCCTTCCTCCGCGCCACCACGGCACGATCGGTTCCAAAGTAGACGCACTGCGGAGCGGTGCGCAGTGCCTCAGTCACCCGCCGCAACTCACCTTTGCTCGGCGACAGCGTATCAGAGTCCGCCACGCCGTGTGACGCTTCGAGTTCCCTGAGAAGATTTCGCGCGCGATCTCGCAGGCGCTCTGATTCCAGAATCTCCCGCCGAAGGCGATTGAGATTCTCTTCATCATCGGCCGCGAACCGCTCACGCCACTGCCGACGTGTAAAATGCAGTTTAGTTTCACCCAACTGAGCCGTCAGTGAGACGTCCAGGAATGGAAAGCCCGCTCGGATGTCGCCAACGCTGAACGCGCTCGATTTAGATTGTGAGTTAGAGATTGAAGGAAGGAAACGCGAAACGCAGATGCGGATCGCGTCAAGTATCGTGCTCTTCCCAACACCATTGACGCCGACGATGAGGTTGAACCCTGGCTGGAACTGGAACTCGGCTGTCTCAATTGCGCGCAGGTTGGCGAGCTTAAGATGCGTGATGATCATGCTGCACTCCTCACGTCTAGCTGCCCAGTCACAGCCGCAGCGATGAGGGCAGCGCGTCGTTCCTTGAGGAGGGCGATGGTGCGTTCGGTGGAAGCGCTCAGGTTATCGAGCTTCCCGGTCTCGGATGTAATGTGATCGACGATGTGGATCTGCTCCCGGGAAGAAGGCAATGGCACCTCGATATCGCGGAAACCTTCCCAGTAGAGCCGCAGTCGGTCCCAAACGATCCCGTGGGAACGCCTGGCACACTCCGCGCTGAAGGCTGGTGTCCGAAACAACAGCCCTGCGTACTCCGAGGACAGCGAGCCAGTTGGTGCTGCGACGACATAGTCCGGACTCACGAGACCATCTTCTGGAGCTACACCAACCGCACCTTGCCACATACGCATCTTGTTGAACACGACATCACCGCGCCGTGCGACCTTGTAGGTGTTGAAGTCCGCAGCTGTGCTCTCGATTCGCTCCTCTGAGAACTCGCGCAGAATCACTCCAGCGTTGATTGACACCTCAAGCAGCGGCAGGTCGGGCTCGCCTCGTTCGTCCCGCTCGCGGAAGAGCCACGCGTTCTTCCTCACCTCCCAATGCGGCGGAATCTCCCCGAGCCAAGGGATGCCAGAGTCGCGGAGCGGGGCGTGCGGGTCGAGGCCGCGGGTGACGGCGTGGCTGATGAGAGCCCGGCGCTTCTCGGCCAGCAGCGCGAGCACCTGCTGCTTCGCCGCTATCAGCGCATCCAGCCGCGTCGTCTCATGGTCGAGGTAGTCGGCGATAGCAATCTGTTTGCGCCAATCTGGAACTGGAACGGGGATGTTGCCGATGGAGTCCCATTCGGCCCTTGGCATCTTGGAGCCAAACGTCGACGCGTCCACCGCGTCAACGAAATCACGCCAAAGACAGACGTACCGAAGGAAGCGAGCTTCGACTTCTACCGGCTGCATGACAAGGAGCTCGGTAGTGGACCGACCCGGAAACTCCGCGACCCAGGCCTTTGCAAGATACGGACGTAGCTTTCCGAAGAGCACGTCGCCGGGCTCAAAGGTGTTGCCAAGCGATGGGCCTTCTGCGGTTGTGGACGAAGGCTCCTCGTCGATTGCTGACGAGTCGCCGAGAAGTCGCCCGGTCCACGACTCGATGTTCTCTAGCCCGATGTACGGCCTGCCGTCCTCGCTCCCATCGACGCGTGAGCGCCGCAGCGAAACGACGTACTTCAAGCGCTTGGCCGGGAAGAGAGATGCCGCCTGTCCGGTCACCTCGTCACCTCCCGCAGCAACCGCAGGATCTCCTCCTCCGCCCGCTTCAGATCCGCGTCGATCTCCGCCAGGGGCCGCGGCGGCGTGTACTTATAGAAATGGCGGTTGAAGTTGATCTCGTAGCCGACCTTGTCCTTGCCGCGGTCCATCCAGGAGTCGGGCACGTGGGGGCAGACCTCGCGCTCGAAGTAGGCGTCGATGTCCTCCTTCAGCGGCACGTTCTCGAAGTCGCGGATCTCCGGGTCGGGCTCGTGGCCGTCGTCACGACCCCCCTTCGCGACCGGCTCGGCCTCGGGGTCCTTCTGAGTGAAGACGTGCCGGAAGAGCTTCTGTTCGGGCGCCTTCCATCGAGACTTCCGCTCGTGCAGGAGGTCCTGGATACTGCTCCACACGGCGTTCCAGTCGCGCTGGGGCTCACGGCCGATCGCCTCGTCGATGGCCTGCACGTCATCGAGCAGGTGCGGGCAGACGTCGAGGAAGCGGGCCTTGTCCTCGGTCGTCATTAGGTAGCGGAGGCGCAGGGGCCGCTCGACGGTGACGCGGGTGTAGCCGAAGTCGGCGTTGTCGAAGACCTTGGAGCGCTCGCCGTCCTCGAGGCGGCCGTAGAGCCGCACGATCTCCTCGATCTGGGTCGCCGTCATGTGCCGGCGCTTGTCGCCGAGGCTGCGCTTGCTCTCCTCGCTGCCACCGGGTGTCCAGAACTCTCGCGCGTCGAGAAGCTGGATCTTGCCCTTACGTCGCTTTTCCTTGCGGTTGGTGACGATCCAGACGTAGGTGCCGATGCCCGTGTTGTAGAACATCTGTTCGGGCAGGGCGATGATCGCCTCCAGCCAGTCATTTTCGATAATCCACTTGCGAACCTCGCTCTCGCCTGAGCCGGCGCCGCCGGTAAACAGCGGCGAGCCGGAAAAGACGATGGCCAGGCGTGAACCGTGCTTGTGCTCGGCCTGACGCACTGGCTCGAACTTGGCGATCATGTGCTGCAAGAACAGCAGCGAGCCGTCGTTGACGCGCGGCAAGCCCGCGCCGAAACGCCCGGCGAAGCCGAGCTTCTCGTGCTCCCGTACTATCTCCTTCTGCTCCTTCTTCCAGTCCACACCGAAGGGAGGATTGGTGAGGAAGTAATCGAAGGTCTCGCCCGCGAACTGGTCTTCCGTGAAGCAGTCGCCGTAGCGGATGTTGTTGCCACCTCCGTTGTGGTCGACCTGCTTGATGAGCATGTCAGAGGCCGCCGTGGCGAAGGCGCGCTTGTTGTAGTCCTGCCCGTACACGTAGAGCCGCGCGGCGGCGTGGTGCTCACGCAGGTAGTTCTGGGCCTCGGCCAGCATGCCGCCGGTGCCGCAAGCCGGATCGAGAAGCTTGCGCACCGTGCCGGGCGTGGCGAGCAGCTTGTCGTCCTGGATGAAGAGGATGCTCACCATCAGCCGGATAACCTCACGCGGCGTGAAGTGATCGCCTGCGGTCTCGTTGGCCAGTTCGTTGAAACGGCGGATGAGGTTCTCGAAGATGAGCCCCATTTGCTGATTTGGCACCCGGTCGGGATGTAGATCCACATCGCAGAACTTCGAGACGACGAGGTATAGTATATTCGCCTCCCGCATCTTCTCTATCTCGTTCTCGAACTCGAAGTACTCGAAGATGCGGCGCACGTTGGCCGAGAAGCCCTTCATGTAGCTGACTAGATGTTGGGCAATGTGGTCCGGATCGCCCTTCAACTTCTCGAAGTCGAGGGGGGAGTGGTTGTGAAAGCGTTGCCCGGCGGCCTTGTTCAGCCTTGCGTCTAGGGCCTCGCCCTTGAACTTGTCCTTCGAGCGTTCGTACTCAGCCAACACCTTCCCTTTGTTTGGGGCCAGCACGCAGTCGAAACGCCGCAGCACCGTCATGGGCAGCATGACGCGCTCGTACTGCGGCGGCCGGTACGGACCGCGTAGCAGGTCGGCGATCTGCCAGATCAGGTTAGAGAAGTAGTTATGATCAGGCAGGATCAACATGCTCTTGCAAACCTTGTGTCGAAGGCAGTCATCAAGTGCGGTCTAGCCATCCAATCTCCAGTATGCCCTTCAGTACCTCGCCCACTCGCCCGCCCATGGCAGCGTGCATTCTCCGTAATTCTTGCAAGGAGGTCAAGCCACCGGCTGAATTAGTTGGAGGCCCGCCCCCACGCCTTCATGTAGGTCCCCTGCCAGGCTTCGTCCGTCGCCATCCTTCGCGCGGTCGCTTCACCCGGGAATCCTGCGCGTGGTGTTGGTTCCTTGGGACCACGAGACGGGCGCGGAGTTGGCCGAGGTCACCACCTCGTGGCCCACTCTTACATTGTTGTCTCAAGCATAGCGGACCGGTGTGACATCGGAGGTCACTCTGGGCAGGGTTCTTTTCGGCTCAGGCAGCGGAGCGGGGGTAGGCGAGGATCGAGGGTGTGACCTGATCTGTCACATTGGTGGGGTACGATGGGCGCGAGACTTGGGTTCGCATGTGGATCGGTCGTACTGGGAAAGCTTGTCCCTCGCATGGCTTTATTAGTGGGGGAGCGGGCATCCAGCAGAGAAAGAGTGAGAACCTGGGTCCCCACCTGCGCGGGGATAGACCCTGGATTCCCGCTTTCGCGGGAATGACGGAGGGGGTGCGGGGATGGCAGAGGGGCGGCGGGAATAACAGAGGGAGGTGCGCCATGGTGAGCATCTTGATGCTGGCGGGCGGTCTGGTTCTGGCGGCGGGGGCGGCGTCGGCTCAGACGAGTTTTCTGTTCGATTCGCAGGGCGGGAGCGGGACGATCATCTCGCCCGGGGACGGGTCCATGGCCTTCTTTCATGGGAGCGACGGGACCATGGGAACGATCATGCCTCTGCCCAGGGACGGCGGGATCGGCTTCTATTCCTTCACACAGCCCGGCGGTCGCCAGAGCACCGGCAGCATCCTCACGTTTCCCAGCCCACAGCCAGTGGTCCCTCCCCCGCCCGTGATGGCGCCGGTTCGCCTTTCTTCCAGGCACCTCCGCCTACGCGATCGGTCCCGCCTGGGCCATCCCGGTGGGGAGACTGGCAGCGGTAGGTTCACGCTCCCCCTTCGGCGAGATCATTGCCACGACTTGGTGATCGGGTCTTCATTGAGACGTGTTCAGGAGAGGGCCTGAAGGCCTTGCTCGATGCTCTCTTTGATTTTCTCTGGATGATATTCGGATATGTCTTTGTCTACACGATGCTCACTTGTGGCATCATCATTGTTCTGTGCGGGCTGTTCATCTTCCTTATGTGGGCCTTTGGGGAACCGCTGGCGATCGTCCTCGGTCTCTTGATCGCGATCGGACAGCGTTGCCGTCAACGCCGGCCTCTGACTGACCACCCCATCCAGTTGACGCTACCCTACTGAACGCGCGACGGTCCTGCTACGATCTTCTCCAGCCGAGCCCGATCTGCTTCAGATAGATGGCAGCCGCTGGGGCAGATGTGATGGCTCTTCGTGAGCCGCATCGAACACACCGGGCACCGATAGACCGACCGCAACTTCTTCAGCAACGCTGACGGAGGATCGTACACGGCCGGGACTCCGTTGATCCTAGGCACGCGGTCAATCCTCCCCGGCGCAGCAGTCACACCGACATGTCCTGGTATCTCTGCATCCCCTGCACCGCCGCATGGGTGCGACCGCTCACCGCCGATGCCCTCCGACCCCTCGGCCCATCGGGCGTGGTCCGAGGCGCGTCTCATCTGCATTCCCGCCCGCGCGTCCGCTCACCGCCGGACCAGTCTCCGACCGTGGCTCCGCCTGGCTCCGCGACAGAACAGTGACCTCCTCGGCCACGACGACATGAAAGCCCATCTTCAGACCGTTCCGCTCGTCCACATGCCAGGCCAGCCGCCCCTGCACCTGAATCCGGTCCCCGCTCCGCACCTCGATCGGCTCGCCGTGGACGAGCACGGGAACCCAGACCAGCTCCTCGCGGGCCTCGCCGCTCCCGTGCTTGACCATGCGCCGGCACGCGATCCCGTACTGCTGGCGCGGCCCGGACCCCTGCCGCAGCTCCCTGGCGCCGATCCACTGCACCTCCCCCGAGAGCAGCACGTGGTTCCGATCGTTCGACTCCATGCAGGTCGCTCCTTCCGCTCTGCAGACTATTCCGACGCCTCCCGTGACAACCGACGCCATCGCTGCAGGGCCAGCCAGACCATGATGACCACGCCGCCCGCCGCCGACACCCAGGACGCTTCCACCGGCATCATCGCCAGGAACGCCCCGGCAATCCCGAACCCCACGAGCAGACCCGCGGCCGTCCATGCGATCGCCCGCCCCGCGTGTCGCTGCCTCTCTCTTGTCCGGCTCATGTTCACCTCACCTCCTTCCACAGGAGTATTACGGCTTTGATAATGGGGACTGGCTCCGGCGCGAGAAGGGGGACAGTCCCTCGTCGGGACAGTCCCCGCCGGTGCCTGTCTCCCTTTCCTGCAACGCGAAGGCCTTCCGCTCCTGCTGGTCCTGCCGCCATCGCAGCCGCATCTTGGCCCGCCTGGCCACCCGGATCAGCCACGGGCGCAGTTGCCGCCCCATATCCAGATAGTAGAGCGCGAGGTCAGCCGCCTCCGCCGGGGTCATCTCCGGTTTCGCTCGAATCCAACCCTCCATCCGCCGGCCGATCTTCGCTTCGCGCCGCTCGCGCTCATCCGCCGTCCACTGCCGGTTCGGGGTCGAGACCCCCGACGCTCCACCCGGGACTGCGACATAGCGCGGCAGGGTGCCGTCGCTCTCCGGCCGCACGAGCAGCTTTCGGGGGCGCCGTGGTTCCGTGAGCGCCGTGGAATACCGGATCCCCCGCTCCAGCCAGGCCAGCACCCGGCCGGGCTGGCACAGTCTCGCCAACCACGCTTCCGGGTCGCGCGCCAGCATCACCTTCCGGCCGGGCGACTGCTTCGGCAACCACCAGGGCGCCCCCACCCAGATCCGCTCGCCATGGAGCAGGACCGCCGCTTGCGTGATCGTCATCACCCGCGGGCTTTTGGCCTGGAATCGCCGGCTCCAGTTCCAGAGTTCATGGATGCCCCGGCTCCGCCGATCATTCCGGATCGCGATCATGACCACTGGCAGCCCATTGATCCATAACAGTCCCGGCACCCAGACCAGATCCACCACCCGCCAGTCGGTTGCGTCCGGCCTTGCATAAACCGGGACCCTGATCCCCACCTGGAAGCGGTTGCTCGTCACGTCCCGCCAGTCCACGAGCCGATACCCCTCGACCCCCTCCACCAGTCCCCGCCAGGCCATGAAGCTGCCTTCAGGTCCCTGTGGCAAGCAGTCCAGCCAGTCCAGTACCAACCGTTCCGCCCCAGGATCGCCGTTCAGCCGCCGGATCTGTTCCCGGAGGACTGTCCGCCCGATACCTCCCTCCACGCCCATGGCCTTCCAGTCTCCAAACCCCTTTCCTCTCAGTGGCTCCCATCCAGCCTTCCGAGTAGCCGCCTCGATCAGGTTCGCTCCGCCCACGGTCGCTCCCCCCCTTGTGGTGCAGCGTACATATAGGCTGTATCAGTCAAGTGCGGAGGCGCCCGCGCCCGCACGCTCCTCCCCTGCATTACGGCCGCGGGCCCCTCACCTCTCGTCCTGCCCCAGGTGAACTCAAGTGCGGCTCTGGCGAGCCATGCACGATCAACACCGGACAGGGTTTGCGTGAAACCTGTCCTGAATGGGCCTCTCCACGGACACCTGCCGGCCGTAATACCGCTTCAAGACATGTGGTCAAAGGAGGGAGGGCGATGAAGATCGTCGGGGTGGATGTCGGCTATGGCTATACGAAGGTGGCTGATCAGCATGGAGTCCGCTCTTTCCCGAGCGTCGTGGGGAGCTACGAGGCCTCCATCAGCATCGAGGGGTACACGGACCGGCTCGAGGACGTGGAGACGGCGGATGGCCGGATGTACTTCGTCGGCGAGCGGGCCGTGCGGGCCAGCACCTACGAATTCCAATGTCACGCCCGAGCGTGGATAGAGTCCACGCCCTACCGGGTCCTGCTCGCGCACGCGCTGCGTCCGTACGACCAGCCGGACCCCGTCCACGTGGCGACCGGCTTGCCCGTCCGCTATCTCGACGACCGCAAGCTGCTCGTCAAGCTCGTCAAGCAGACTCACAAGGGCGTGAAGACGGTCTCCGTGCTGCCCCAGCCTTTGGGGACCTTCCTGGACCTGCTCCTGGATGACGCCGGCCAGGAGCGCAATCACGAGCTGGCCGAACAGACCATCGGCATCCTGGACGTCGGGTTCTACACCTCCGATTGCCTGATCGTGGATCGCCTGCAGCCGCAGACGGAGCGCATGGCCGGGGTCGAAGCCGGCGTCTCCTTGGTGTGCCAGCGGCTCGAGCGCGATTTGAGCGACCGGTTCCGGGGCTCGTGGCGGCTCCATCAGGTTGATGCCGCCGCGCGGAGCCGCACCATCAAGGTGCGCGGGGTGTCCCATGACATCGCCGACCTGGTCGAACCACGGGTCAAGGAGCTGGCGCTTACCTTGCAGCGCTTCATCGAACAGATCTGGCAGGACAGCTCGGTGGATCGCCTCATCCTGACTGGAGGCGGCGCCCGCCTTGTCGAAGCGGATCTGCGAGAGTCCTATCCCATCCTGACCGCGGAGGACCCGGCCATGGCGAACGCCAGGGGGTACTTCAAGTATGCCAGGCAACTCCACCAGGACTGATGGCGCTCGGCCGCCCGCCCTGCACATCAGACTGCGCGTCGTCCCCCTGTCCGGCATCGACCGGGCGCTCCATGAGGCGCTGGCGGCCATTCCTCCGCGAGCCCGGGCCCGATGGGTCCGTGACATGGCCTACCTGGGGTTGCTATCAAGCCGCGGGACCGTGGCCGAGGGTCCCGTCTTCCAGAGCCCGATGCCAGTGTCCATTCCGCCCGCCGGCAAGCCCGCCCGCTCCCCCCAGCTCACCGAGCTACTCAAGCACATGCAGGCTCAGTATCCCGATCACGAGTAGGACCGGCGCTGGGCCCTCCCACCCCTGAGCTCACGGCTTGAGGTACCGCTGCCGCCTGGCCAGCTCCTGCTGCGCCCGGCGCTTCCCTCTCGTGAAGATGGCGAGCGCGATCGCCATGGTCAGGCTCGTCAGCACCAGCATCAGCCAGGAGGAAATCAGCAACGCATGCCGGACCCGGAGAATCCAATCCTCCAGGTGCCGGATGCTGCCCGGATCGAGCAACAGGAGCTTCTGGAGAAAGGCCGTCCCCTCGGCCCACTCGGCCAGCCGCGCGGGCGTCAGCAGGAAGTAGAGCTCATGGTAGAGCCAGAACAGGCCGATCAACACGAGGGCCTTCCCCGCCAGCAAGCCGCCGTACAGCGACCGGATGGCCCGCTGACACCAGGCGCCCAAATAGCAGGCCGCCAGGCTCTTGGCCGTCATGACCTGGTAGCCGAGCTGAAAGCTCACGCTCAGCACGATCGCGAACACCTGGTCGAAGCCTGAGGGGCTCGTCGTGCCGAAGATCGGGAACAGCCGTTCGATGACGGCGACGCTGATCGGGAGCGTCAGGCCGCTGACCAGGGCGCTGACGAGCCCGCCCTTCAAGCCCACTTCCATGAAGCTCATCCGCTCGCGGAGCAACAGGTAGGTCCCTGGCAGCACCTGCCCTTCCCGCTCCAGATTGGCGTACATCTGGATGTCGGAGATCGCCTCGATGAGGCTTTTCGGCTTGGGCCGCTCGCCGACGATCGGGAGCAGCCCGCCTCCCCCCTTCCCCATGCCGCCCGGTCCTCCGTGTCGATGGCGCCTACGGCTCCGCCGGATGCAACAGCCAACCGACGCTGGCGCCGTAGGCGATGGCGTAGGCGGCGAGGAAGAACACCAGCCCGATCGCCAGGCGCTGCTTATAGACCCCGTACCAGAACGAATAGAAGAGGAAGACCGAGGCGAGGAGCCGCGCTGTCACCCCGGTGAACAGGGCATCGAGGATCGTCCGCCACCAGCGCAGGTACGCGTCCGGATCCCCGTAGTGGGCGGGATTGAACAGCTCGATGAGCTGGTCCATGGGAGGCTCATGAGAAGAGCGTGGGCCGGCCGCGTGGCCGCTGAATGGAGACGATGGTCTTCAGGTAGCCCTCCTTCAGGCGCTCGAACTCGCTGGCCTTGCGCCCGAACGCCTCCAGCTTGAGGGGCACCAGGTACGCCGTGACGGTCTTCTTCATGTGCGGCGACCGGACGTCGTAGGGCAGCCCGTAGTAGCCCTCGCCGATGTCGGTCGCCAGGACGTCGGCCTCCTTGAGGGTTCGGACCAGGCGCCGGTAGGCCGTTTCCCTTTCGGAGGTCGCCACCAGGGTCAGATCCAACACGCAGCGCTCGCGCGCCAGTTTCCTCGCCGCCTCGTACAGCAGCTCCGGCCGGCAGTAGACGATTCCCTCCAGGGACAGGCCGGTCCATTTGTTGCCGCGCTGCAGGACGTTGACCTGCTCCGCGACGATCGGCAACAGGTCATCGGCTTTGCACCAGGTCTCCCATGGCTGGATTGTCACGTCTTTACTCGTCAGGGACACCTCCTCCTCCCGCGCCTTCCGGTCGGCCAGTTGGAGGAGATTCGTGATCGGGTTCCGGCTGCTCCGGTGGTGTTCCGCCACGATCGCCAGGGCGTCCTCCAGCCAATGCACCGGATGCCGCTCGAAGATCGCCCGGAGCTTGGTTGCGCTGATGCTCGGGTGATCGTGCATCGTGTAGACGCCGCTCTGCCGGAGGAGGGGCGCCTTGCCGAGATCATGCCCCAGCGTCACGGTCAGGACCTTCGGCAGCAGCGGCTCCGGGTTCCGGTATTGCTGCGCCAGCAGGGCCAGCGCGTGTCTCGTGACCCGCGCCGTGTGGTCGCGGAGGGAAATCTTGGCGAGGGTGTCCCGGATGGTGAAGAGGTCGGTGCTCTCCTCATCGCGCTCCGCCCCGACGACCACCACGGACGGTCCCTGCCCGTGCTCTTCCAGGAAGCGGCAGACGGCGGCGAGGGGCTCCCAGACCTCGTGCAGCAGGTCGCGGTGCGGGGTCAGGAACTGATCAACGAGCGACACTGTGGATGGCTCGGGAGCCGGCGGCGAGCCGGCCGCCGGCGCCTGGCCGGCCCGCGGCGCGGGTGCGCCCACAGGCGAGCTGGGGTTCTCAGAGGGCTGAGCCGAAGCCTGTGCCGCGCCCGCGGGCCTGCGCCACAACCCGACCAGCGCTTCCAACGGAATGACGAAGGGGTCTTCCGGAGAGGGGGCTCGCTTTCCCGTCCCGGGCAGCAGTCGTCTGAGCCAGTCCGTGAGCATGTGACGATCCCCGGCCTCCCCCGGCCGTTACCGCCAGACTTCCGGGAGTTCCACCGGCGCCAACAGATCCAGACGCACGGTCATTGGGACGGCCCGGCCGAAGCACCAGACATGGACGACCGCGGTCTCCCCGTTGACCGCATGGACCCGGCCGGTCAGGGATCCGCCGGGCGCGACCTGGACCGTCACCAGCGTCCCCGGCGCCACCGGCTGTGATGCCGGCCGCTCCGAGGCGGCGGGCCCACCCGCGGGGCCGTCCGGCGGCGCCTCCACCGGCGCGATGGTCAGCACGCTCCGGCAGTTCCGGACTGCCTCGGGCAGATCGTCCGGCCCCCGGCAGATCAGGTACTCGTCCATGCGCTGCATCTCCGTGACGCCGAGGTGTTCGAGAAACAGCTTGACCCGCCCGAACCACCCGTGCCGGATCAGGAGCATCCACGTTCGCATCGCCTACCGGCCCTCCGTTTCTTCCGAGAGCCGTCGGAGCTGCTCATAAACCTTCCACGGGTACGCCGCGTTGATCCCGTTATAGCGCTCGATCGCCGTCCAGCCGTACCCGTACCGCGCGATCTTCTCTCGCAGATGGCGGGCTGTGACGTAGAGATTCCAGCAGGGGTCCAGGAGCCAGACCGGATGAACGCCGTAGCGCGCGGCGGTGCGGCTATTGATCTGGCCGAGCCCGATGTCAAAGTTGGTCCCCTGGCGGAGGAGCGTGCCGATGCGGGCCTTGGCCTCTCGGCGCGACGAGACGGACACCCGCTTCCCCCTGCCGTGCTCGTTGACGTTGAGCGCGTGGGGATCGCCGCCGCTCTCGACCAGCACGATGGCCTGCATCAGCCTCGAAGGAAGTTGCCATTCGTCCGCGATACGACCGAGGCAGGACGGCGGCGTCCAGTCCCCCGCGTGCGCGGCGGAGCCGACCAGGACGATCCCGAAGAATCCCAGGACGCCCGCCCAGCGTTGCGCCGGCCCGCGGCCGACCTCAGGCCGCCGGCGGCTCGTCGAGCAACCGGAACGCGGTCCCATAGGCGCAGACCTGCAACATCGTCATCCGCTTGAACGGCACGGGCGTGATCGCGATTCGCACGCCGATCAGCCCGTGGCCGCCGGCCTCCTTCACCCGCTCCTCCAATCTCGCAAAACAGCGCGTCATCCCGTCCCGGAGGGGCCGATCGTAACTCCGGACCCGACCCCCGAAGAAATCCTTGATCATGGCGGTCAGATCACGGGCCACGTTCAGCCCGAGCATTTCCTGCTCGATCAGGAGTCCCAGAACCTCATACCGGCGATCCGGGATCGTATCCGTGCTCAGCATCCAGATGGTCATCCGCCAGTTCCGTTATGGTGGGCTCGGTGGCGCATTCGGCTTGAGCTCCATCAGCGGCGACGGGCCGGCGTCCACCGGAGCCTCGGGCAGCTTGGTAGACCCTGGCGTGTCCTGGACAGGTGGCTCGCCAGTCTGGCCCTTCCCGGCTTTCTTCACGGACTTGGCCGGCTTCGCGCCCTTGCCGCGATCCGGAGCCTGGGTGCTCGATTCCGGTGCCTCGCCGGCGGCCTTGGCCTTGGCGTTCAGACGGCCGACCAGGGCGCCGACGGATTGGAGCCGTCGCTGCAGGTCCGTCAGGCGCCGGTTCAGGTCTTCCTGGCCGGTCCGCAGCTCGGCCTGGCTGTCCGTGAGCGTCCGCTTCAGGTCAGTGGCTTCCTGTCTGAACGGGGCAAGCGCCGCACGCAGTTCCTGAATCTCCTGCGCCTCCTTCTTCACCAGGCCGTTGATCGCATCCACGTTCTGCTGGAGGAGCCGCATCTGGCCGGCGACTCCGGCCTGAGTTTGTTTCGCTTCCGCCAGCGCGGCGGCCAGCTTGCCGTGTCCCTGCTCCAGCAGGGCTACCTGCTTGTGCAGGTCCCCATATTCCAGGTCGATCTCGTTCTTGATCGCCAGGGTATGGGCGTACTTCTCCATGAGGATGCGGTGGTCCTTCGCCGAGACGCAGGCGCCCAGGCCCACGAGGAGGGTCAGCACCGACACGGTCCTACGCATGCACGCCTTTCATCTCAGGGTAGGAGGGACACCGCGGCGGCCCCATCACGGCGCCGGCTGCGCCACGCCGACGAGCTGCTCGAACCGGCGCGGCGGGGTATAGGGAATCTTCAGCTTCTCGGCCAGCCCCTCCGTCACCTCGTGCAGCTCCTTGATCAGGTCCACGACGCGCTTCATGGACTCCGCCGCCTTCGTGAGGTCCGCGCTGGTCAGCCGAAGCCGTTGCAAGGCCCCGTCCAGCGGCTGGATCGCGGTGACCAGTTCCCGCACGACCTCCACGCGGGGTAGCAACACGTAGGCGTTGCGCCGCGCGGCCAGCTTCTCCCGCACCTCCGGCGCCTCCCAGCCGTCCTGCATCCCCGGCAACAGCCCCGTCTCGGCGATCCCGAACCGCTTCAGGATGTCCTTCATGCCGCCGGCGATGCCCTCGACCTTCTTCAGCCACACCATGGCCTCCGCGACCGGAATGCTGGAGCCGGTTTCCCGCCGGAGCCGGAACACGGCCTTCTCCAGCGTGAGGAGCATCCGGCACAGCAGGAAGCCTTCCGTGGTCTGGGGCAGCACCAGCACGCTCAGGGGATTCCGGGCCCGCTCGATGTTGAGCGCCTGGATCTCCGCCGCCCGGGCTTCCCGGTCCTTGCCGTTCCGCGCGCCGTTCCCCGCCGCGGCCTTTCCGCCCTTGTCCGCATCGTCCTGTGACATGACAGCCCTCCTTGAGAAGGGGGTTCGCTTGCGCGAGCCCCGGTGAATGGGGTCAGCCGGACACCCCGAGAATTTCGATATGCCGCTTGACCAGCTTGTTGGCGACCGCCACGTTCAGGCCCCGGTACCCCAGGAACGCCCGCACGCTGGCGGCCTCCACGTAGACCTGCGCCGCGCGCGTCGCCGGCAGGAGCACGACCCGCCGGATCTGCTTCCGCGGAGCCGGCACGAGCGCGTTCGCGATGTACTCGCGCACGTCCGGGTCGTAGCGGACGAAGACCACGGTCCGGGTCAGGTAGGCCTTGAAGTCGAGGAGGAGCTTCAGGCAATCCCCCAGGGGATCGTCGTTGGTGAGCGGCTCGACGGCGATCTTGACGAACGGCGCGCCGATCGCGCTCGCGACCCCGCGGACCTTCGCGCGCGCCTGCTGGACCAGCGGCACCAGCAGGGTGTCCGCTACCCGGCGAATGTAGTGGATGGAGCGCTGCGAGAGGATCGGATGGCCGCTCCCGATCCGGCTGACTGCGGCGGCCAAGGTATCCCCGACCTTGTAGGGCCGGTCCTCCTCGTCACGCGGGAGAATGGCCAGGTGTCCGGTGGTCAGAACCACCAGGTAGGCCCGCTTCTCCGGGTGCGCCTTGACGATCTGGCCGAAGACGAGATGTCCGATTTGCAGCACGAGGATCACCAACAATGACATTGCAGTCAGCTCCATAGGCGTATTACGGCGGGATCGTGGCCGCGTCCGGCCCCGGAAACCAAAACGGCCGTGCAGGAAAGCCCCGCACGGCCGCCGCTTGTCCGCATCAAATGCGGAGATTAGACCGTCTATTCTCCGCATGATCATGGTGGTCGACGTGCCAGCAGGGGACGCGGACGATGTAGCACTCGCCACCGTGGGAGTGGGAATCGGTGGTTACTGTGAGCCGCGGCGTCTGGCTGCCAACGGCAGGCGTCGGGCGAGGAGACTGTCGAGCCCAGACATCGTCTCCTCCCGGTTCTTGACGATGGCCTCCCGGAGCGCCGCGTCCCGAAGCTGGCTCGGCTTCAGGTTGGGATAGTCCTCGACGAGGACCTCGACGAAGGTCGTCTTGCCGTTGACGACCTTCCCCCACGCCCCCAGCACCTTCTCGGTGTCGGGGTCGTAGATCGCGCCGACGCACAGGACTTCGCTGTCCGGGGCATGGATCTTCTTCACGTACAGCCCTGACTGAAACTTCTCGACATGATCCTGTCTGTTTCCGAAGAACCACATGGCCTACCTCTTCACTGGGTTGAATGTGGATGAAAGGGAATCAGACTCCAGCCCCGCAGACACCTGAACGGCCGGCCGACACATCCGATTTGGGTCCAGCGGATATGAAAACGACTGGAGAACCTGAGATGTAAGGTGCGGCGCTCTGAATGGTGATGACTGCCAAAACGCCAGATTCAGCCGGGGCAGCCGTGGTCAGAGCGCCTTGAGTAGTTCTTGAAACAGCTCAGGCTCGACGTCGATATCTCGAAGAATCTTTCGCAAGAGCGGCAGGGCGACATCGCGGTTTGAATGATGGGGGATCGTTGTGGTACGTCCGTCTGGATGACGGTAAAACACATGGCTGCCCTTCTGTCGGACAGCCACAAATCCAAGGCGGAACAACACCTGTTCCAGCTTCTTGGCTGATACGATCGGAAGTTTGCTCAACCGGCAAGCTCGATCTGCTGGAGGCCGATAAAGTGCGGCAGTGCTTCAGCCAAACCCGGGTTTTCTTCTAGGCAGAGCGCAATGACTTCCTCGAGATTGCGTTTCAGTTCATCGAGGCTCGCTCCCTGGGTATGGGCCCCTGGCACGCCGGGGACGGTGCCGACATACAGCTTTGTCTCGGGATCCCATTCGATCCAGACGGTGACGGTCTTCATTTGCTCCTCCCGTGAAAGGCATTGAGGGGATTGTATCATATCTGCCCTCCTGATCTTGGCTTCAGTACCACCGGGTTTTGAAGAGGTACGCAAGTCCGAGACCGGTCGAACTTCGGCAGGCATTGCGAGATAACGAGATCGATTGCCTCTTTTCGATCGGTTCGCGCCGATTCGAGACAGCTTGGCGCTACGGCAGTAACACTCCTCAACCCTCTATTACATCCAACCGGATGGCGTCATGGGAGCCACCATCCCCCGGCGTAACCGGGGCCACCATCCCCTGGCGTCGCGGGACCCCCTCATATCGTCTAGAACCTATCTCAAAATTCCTTCTTTCAATCATCGCGCCGTTCGCTGTCATTCCCGCGGAAGCGGGAATCCAGTGTTTTCGCGTCCTTCTGGATGCCCGCTTTTGCGGGCATGACAGGATTTCTACATGAAGCCGAATTTGAGATAGGTTCTAGCCAATTGTGTTAAAGTCAGCGGCTCAAGCTTGGTTTTCTTCTCGCCGATACCGGATCGGCCGGCCAATCAAGCGCGGGGAATCCTTGACATCGCTATACTACATAGATTAGATAGCTCACCTAAGCATTGGCTTATGATTGGCCGAATAGCTAGGTGAAGACATGGGATCCCTGGTCGGCCGAACAACCGAGCTTACGATGGACCAGTTCTGGTACATCCTCCAGAGTGACTTTTACAGCTTCCTGGGGATCTTTACAGGGGAGACCGCAGGGGCAGCCTTCTTGAGGACCGTCTTCTTCCTGGTCGCTTCGGTGATCGTCTGGTACAGGGTGCTCCGCCGGCACCCGGAATGGGTCGAGCATCACCGGCTGAGGGTGTTCTGGGGAATTTTCGCAACAGGCATCACACTCGCCTTGCAAACTTACTCTCCGATCGAAGTGTTTAAGGAGGAACAATCTATCTTTGGCTTCGCGTTCCTTGAGATTGCGCTTGGAACAACGTTCACGGCGGTCCTTTTGCTTCCCCTGAACCTGTTCTTCGACATCGTGCCGATCGGCGACCGTGTCTACGTCTACGGTCGGCGGACCAGGTCGGATGACGATTAGCCTCTGGCCTCTCCATGGCCGGCCTCTGAGTTCAGGGGCCGGCCATTGTTTTGCATAAACATCACCGCGCCGCGCGCTTCAATCAACGCCTCACGCCTGAATACGACCGATCCGACTGGCTTCTGCACTGCGCGCTCCCAATCCACCGGATAGACCGTCAGCGTCGGATCACCATCCGGTGCCAGCAAACATTCCAGCAGCATCATCGGGAGCACCATAGTGTGACCGCCCCAGGTCAGGACGACCCCGTCCGGCGTGGCCGCGCACTCCGCCTGCGGTAGAGCCTCCCATGCAGGCGATTCACCATTGAGAGCAACGATAGCGGCCAGGCCATTGCTCACGGCGAGATGACTGATCACACGCATCGTCACAAGTCTTCCTTTCTCAGTTCGGAGGTACAGGCTCTTGCCGATTTTGCTCGCGCGGCCCAATGCGGCCCGGGGCTTCCCCCCGTGGTGCTGATACCCGGCGGCCCATGGCAGGCTCGGCAGGGGGTATCTGCTGCTGCGGGAGACGCGGCGGCGGTGCACCCTGTCCAGATCGTTCGGTTGGCGTAGATTGCCGGTACTGGAGCGTAGTGATGGTTCCACTCTGTCCTGGCGGTGGAGCTGGCGGGGTTGGCCGAACACCCTCTCCTCCGCCCCCACCCTTCCCGCCTTTTCCTTTCCTGAGATCTCCCGTGACCTCCTTTATCATCCTCCTCGTTTTGAACGCGTTCTCAGCGACTTTGAAGCCCTTCTCTGCGCCAGCAAATCCCAGCATTACCCCTTGTTCAAATTGTCCTACATCGCGTGTCAAATCCTTCTCGAAGAGAGTATACGCGGTCATCGCCGACACATCAGCCTCTGCCTTGTAGTTCATGACAAAGGAGTAATCTTTCCGCACGGTCTGGCCCTGCACGCTTTCGGAATACAGCTCCTCCCCACGGTGGCCCAGCCGGGCGGTGGTCGCATAGCCGTTGCGATCGAATTCGGCCTTGCCGGTTTCCTGGAAGTTCATCGTCCGCCATCGACCGCTCACGGGATCCTGCACGAGGTCGGCAATCCCGTAGTGTTGATCGTTCGTCTTCGGGTCCATCCACGCTTTCCAGACTTTCCCCGTCGTGAGGTTCGAGAACTCCGCCGTCAGCACCGTCCCGTCCTGGGCGAAGGTCCGCTTCAGCAGGACAAACTGACGCTGGCCGGTCTCCGGATCGGTCCAGAGAAAGGGCTCGGTGGCTTCGCTCACCCGGTCCCTGACGGACTTCTCGCGGTCTACGTGCACCCGTTCCCGGGTGGTGTTCATGATGTCCTCATGCTGGACGTTCAGCCCGCTCTTTGCTTCGAGCCGGGCGAAATGCTCGGTGCCGTCCGCGCCACGGATGAAGAGCCCTTGCCCCTGCGCGCCGTTCACCAGGCCCGTGAACGTCTCGAGCAGCTTCCCGTTGACCACCTGCCAGCGGCGCGTGCCTTCCAGCTCGACTCCGTCAATCCGGCCGTGGAAATCGCGTGCCTCGCCGGTGAGGCCCCGCAGGTCCTCCCGCTGCACGAACCGCGCCTCGCCGTTGTCGTGAATGCGGATCAGGCCGGCCGTCTTATACGGGATCCCCTCCGGCCCCGTGACCGTACCCTCGAAGAGCTTGATCATCGAACCATCGTCGGCGATGAAGGTGCTCGCCTTCCCCTGAAGCGTCTCGCCGTGGATGGCCAGGCTGAAGCTCTCGTCCTGTGCGGCCGTCCCGGTCCGGTAGTGCCTTGTCAACACCGTCCCGTCCGGACCTAGGGAGGTCTCCGCCAGCGCCAGCTTGCCCGTCGCCGGGTCCACCTCCGCCCCCACAGTCCGAAGGACGCGCTGCGTCTCCCCGGCCACGAGCCGGTAGGCCCCCCGGCCGTCGTTCGCGGTGGGGTCCCACTGGCCGTGCCGCAGGTGGGTGCCCTTCTCGTCGTGCAGCTTGAAGGTCGCCCAGGTCGGCGTCGCCCGGCCGGCGTCGTACCGGCTTTGAACCTCGGCATCCATCGTGACCTGCTGGATGGACCCATCCGGCTGGACGATCGGCACGGCCACCACGCCTCTCCGGGTCTCCGTCCCCAGCCGATCCTGGTTGAGCTTCCGTTCCACGTACTGCCCGGTGGTCCGATCCACGCCAGTCTCCTGAATCGTGCCCCGCCCCTCCGCATTGAGCTCGCTCCGCTGCGTGAGTCCTTCCGCCGTCCGGGTAAACGTGTCGGTCCCGATCAGCCGGCGCTCGCCTCCCGCGGTGTTGAAGGTCTCCTCCACGGTCTCGCTGGTGCCGTCCGCGCGCCGCCGGGTCGTCCGGACCCGCTGGACGTTCCCGGTTCCGGTGGTCTCCGCCGTGGACCCGTCCGCGAGCTGCGTGACCCGCGCGCCCTCGATGACGTTCCCGAACCGGTCGGTCGTGTAGCTGCCTTCCAGGCCGCGGTACCGGCGGGACCCGTCCGATCGCTTCTCGTATTGCGTCCCGGTGCGGTGCTCCGCCGTGGTCGTCAGGCCCGTCTCCTGCGACCAGGTGGAGAGATACCCGCCGCCTTCGTACTTGACGCCCTCCAGCCGCCCCGCCCCGGCACCGCTGGAGACCCCGCCCGTATTCGGCGCGGACTGGGCCACCCGCTCCACCACCGCGCTCGCGATCGTGCCGCCGAGGTACACGATCGCCCCGGCCAGAACCGGAATGCTCGCGATGAGATTCTGGCCCACCGTGTTGATGGAGAGGACGAGCGTCTTGATCTGCTCGTAGTTGCGGAGCGTGATCCCCTGACACGGCCCCGTCGCGCTGCCGAGGGTCGTCAGGGTCTGCTGGATCCAGGTGACGAGCGTGTCGGAGGCGCCGTTCGGGCAGAGCATCGCCATGCGCAACGCCCGTGCGGCGTAGAAATACATCGTGGCGTCCAGCAAGGCGAGCAGGGGCCACCAGAGGGCCAGCCAGAGAAACATCTTGATGAACGCCCCCACCCCGAACAGCCGGGCGTTCGCCATCATGATCACCAGGCCGAACGGGGCCATGATGAGCACCAGGCCCTCGGCGAGGCTCCGCGCCATGGGCACCCATTGGCTCAGCGTCCACGACTGGCTGAAGACCTGGTACTGCAGCTCCCGCTTCAACGTGCTGATCATCTGCTTGGTGACCCCCGCGACGTTCTGATCGGTCTCCAGGGCGCTGACCACCGCCTGTTCCCACACGTCCCTGACCAGCACGGTGTTCAGCGGCACGCGGACCCCGGCCGGCGAGCCGTACTCGCTGCTCCACGTCTGCATCGGCAGGCCCGTCAGGCCCACGAACATGGTGTCGAGTTCGTCTTCCAGCGCCGCGTAGTCGGACGTCCCGGTCACCAGCATCAGCCCGTGGAGCACCTTCTGGTAATCCGGATGCGCCTGGAGCGCGCCGTTCCCGTCCGCGCCGACGATCGCCCGGATCCCGAGCACGCCGCTGTCGCTGTTAAGAAAGGCCTGCTCGCAGGTCCGGTTCGCCGCGATGTTCCCGTCCACATAGAGGTTGGTGGTGCGGACGCGGTCCACCATGTTGCTCCCGATGGCGCCCACGAGGTCGCGGGTGTCCCGCAGCTCGTTCGGGCTCAGGAGCCGTCCTTCGCCGATCATGTTCGGAAAGACGCAGGCCGTGAGAAAGGCGACGAGCGACTGTCTGGCGTCGCCGGCGGGAAGCTGGGCCGTGACCAGCGCCTGGAGCTCGAGCTGCTGCTTCATGAAGCCCTCGAAGACCGTGGGCTTCCCGACCGAGGCGAAGGCGCCGTTGATCAGGCTGGTCAGCTCGTAGCTGACCTGGCTCTGGATCCACCAGGGCAAGGCGACGCCGATCGGCACGTCCGTCAGGACCTCCTGGCGCGCCGTGGGGTCCAGCACGTCCGTGATGGCCACGTTCACCGTGATCGTGGACGTCAGGAGGACGACCGTGAGGATGGTGAGCAGCGGGACGAGCAGGGCCGCCCCGGCGGAGCCGTCCGGCTTCACGGCCACGAGGGCGAGGGCCCCGAGGATGGCCAGGAGCGCCACGACCTGCAGCAGGCCGAACCAGGGCCCCTGGGTCAGCAGCTTGATCCCGTTCAAGATCTGCCAGAGCAGATCCCCGTTGCCGATGGCGAGGATTTCCCAGGTCATTGGGCCAGGGTGGCGCTCTGCGCGAGCGGCTGGTCGGGCGCGAGCATCTTGTACGCCTCATGGAGCGCCTTCCCGCGGCTGGTCTGGGGATCGGCGATCTCCACCGGCATGGTCGCGGTCAGCCGCTTCATCCGCAGGTCCGCGTCGGTCGCCGCCATAAACGCCCGGACCCGCAGGGCCTCCCGCGCGTCCCGCCGCATGTCCGGCGAGAGCGCCAGGTTCGGATGGAGCTTCGGCAACGACTCCAGCTTGTTGAGCGCCTCGTGGACCGCGTACTCGATCCACTTGCGCGCCATCTCGACCGCCACGAGCTCCGCGTTCCGCTCGATGTACCCCTGCATCGCGGTCCGTTCGACGCTCTGCTGCTGCAACTTGACGAGGAACGGCAACGGCGACATCTCGACCATCTTCCGCTCGTCGGACGTCAGCTCGACGGTCCGGGCGATGAGCTTGTCGGCGATGGATTCCATCGCGTCACGGACGCGCTTCCCGAACCCCGTGATCTCCCCCGGCGGAATTTCGACTTCCCGGACCGAGAGGCAGGCCTGATCGTCGCAGGCCAAGAGGGTTGCGGCGTCGCCCGGCCGGAGATCCACCAGTTGGTCGAGCTTCAGGGTGCCGCCCGCCCATTCGGCCGCGCCCTCCTGATTGACGGTCAGCGTGCCGGCCACCGACATGATGAGCTGAATCGTGGCGTCGTCCACGCCGGCCTGTTTGAGCGGATCGCGCACCAGGTTGAATGAGACCCGCGTGTCGTCGTGCTGGTTCATCTCCGCGATCTTCTCCTTCTCGCTCTTCTCGCCCCTGCCTTCCAGGCGGTCGCTCTTCGCGCCCGACGCGGCCATCACGCTGTCATAGAGGTCCGCCCCGGCGTTCAGGATCTGTTTCCCGGTGTTCTCGAACTGCCGCACGCTGGCCTGACAGGGCTGCAGGTTGGTGAGCGCGTTCACGGAGCGAATGGCCGCTTCCAGGTTGTCCAGCACGTTCGAGCAGGTCTCGCAGAGCTCCTTCATCGCGATCTTGAAGGCGTAGCCGGCGACCACCCCCATCCCGAGCTGTTGCAGAGTCTGGACGAACCGGTCCATCTTGGCGTAGGAGAACGCCCCGAGGTAGATGTCGATGCCGTTGCAGCCGACGTTGAACCGCGGCGGCGAGAACGACACGAGCGGCGGCAGGGGGCGGCGATGGACGCGCACGCTGACGCTGCCCCCGGAGAGAAAGCCGCGCTGCTGGGATTCGTAGGCGCCGCCCTGGTTGACGGTCGTGCCGACGCCCCAGGACTGGAACATCGTGGCCAGGTCATCGTCCAGCCCCGCCCAGGCCGCACCCTGCCCGAGCGTCGCGACGACAACGATCATGCACAGGACTCGCTTCATGCTGACCATCTCCTGAGATTCCCGCCGGACACGCCGTGTCATTTAACCGGTTGGCCGCGCCTCCCAACCGCCACAGCCGCCGCCGTGGGCGCCGGGACCGGTTCAAGCGTCGCTGCTTGCTCCAGGCCGTGGGCCGGCTTCACCCCGGCCATCCGCAGAATGCGCTCCTTCAGCTCGGAGATCGTCAGCACCCCCGCCCCGATCGGCGTGAGCACCCGCTCATCCGGGATCGCCAGGTAGAGCATCGGCACCAGCTTGACCTCGAGGCGTCTCGCGATGCCGTTGTCCGGATTGACGGTCGGGAACTCCGGAAGCCCCCGTCCATCCAGCGAGACCGGGAGCACCGAGAACCCATAGGTGTCGGCGAAGACCCGGAGGGTCTTGGCCTGCTCCTGGCAGAACTTGCACGTGCTGGTGAAGAAGAAAAACAGCCCGCCGCGCTCGGCCACCCGTCGCAACTGCTCCTCTTCCCTGGCCGCCACCAGCTCCGCTTCCGCCTGATGGCCGAATTCGGACGTCGGATGCCGGGCGCTGTAGTCCAGCTCCGGATTCCCGTACATGACCACCTGCCACGAGGCCGCGAACCGCTCGCTCCGGGCGAAGGTGGCACGCTGGACGAGGATATAGTCTTTGACCCGCTCGGGCGTGGGATCATCCAGGGCGTACTCCCGCTTCGCCTCCGTGATCGCGCGCAGCCAGCGGGCCGGCAGCCTGTCGAGTACGACGCGGTCGAGCGGCAGGCGCTTCAGCTCCTCCCAGGTCGGCGTCAGGACCTGGGCCTTCTCAAGATGTGAGGTAGGGTCGGGCTTGACATCGAGCTGCTCCGGCTTGGGCGGTTCGGGCGGTGGGACCGGGTCTTCGTACCACAGAAACCCACGTTGCCCGGGGACGCCAAAGAGGGGCTCGTCGGCGTGGCCCAAGCTGGCGGTGAAGAGCACGCCACAGGCGACCGCGAGCCACACCGTCGGTGCCATCTATCCTCCCCACCCGATCCCTGAATCCATCTCTCTATTACGGATGAAGGAAGGAGGACGCCGTCCGTTTCCCATCGGGTCCGAGCGTGGTAGAAGGTGAGACATGAGCAAGTACGTCTGCTGTTACCGGTGCGATTGTCCGGTCTTGCCCGATGCGGATGTCTGCAGCCTCTGCGGCGCGCGCCATCCCGGCCGATCCTGGTTCGCCCGCCGCTGGCCCGTCCTGCTTCTCCTGATAGGTCTGCTCCTCGCTGGATTGACCCTCCTCCGCTAGGAGTCGCTCAGCGCCGATCGGTCGCCAGCCAGCGCATCAGAACCCCAGCCGGAGGCAGCAGTTCTGGAGCTTCCAGAGCAGGAAGACGAAATCCTCGCTCCACCCCGGCACCGTCTTCCCCATCCCCCACATGAACGTGGTGCGCCCGAGCGGCGAGCAACAGGGGACTCCCGCCGCCGCGGTATTGGCGATCGGCCAGAGCAGTTGGAACTTGTACTGGCTCTTGACGATCATGAACGTCGGATAGTCGAAGCAGATCTGGTCGCCACTGCCCGCCGTGTACCATTCGGCGCCGAGCCGCGCGAGGTGGGCGATCAGCCGCGCCATGGTGAGCGCGGCGGACTTCACCGGTCCCGCGGTGCCGCCGTGGATGTTGCCCGTCTGGGGATACAGCGAGCCCCAGGCGCCGGCGCACCACCAGAGCGAGTCCACGGGAAAGCCGGCACTCGCGGCCAAGGCGTCGGCCGAGCAGGCCGCTTGCGCGACCGGGTTGGCGATCAGGGCCGCCTCCGGTGCGGCGACGGTCGCCGCGACGTCGTCGCTCCACAGGGGATCCAGCTCGCTCAGATAGATGACATCGATCGCGTCATCCAGGAGCGTGTTCTGGCAGAACACATCCACGATGAGACCGACGATCGCGAACAGGGGGAACTGGATGACATGGGCCTGGGAGAAGGCGAAATCCTGCTCCGGGTCCGAACCGATCCCCTTGACGCTCCCCCGCCCCCTCACGTCCTTCTTGCCGTTCAGATCCACGCCGCCGAACGACGGGAAGCAATAGGGCTCGTGGACGATCTCGACGAGCCGGACCGGCTCCCAGTAGCCGAAGGGCACGCTCGGCGGGCAGTCCGTCTCCCCTTCCTTGCAGCAGAAACACAGCAGGCTGGTCTGCCCCTGGGACGGGTCGTGCTGGTCCTGATCGGCCGCGTGCAGGACGACGCCGGCGAAACTCACCGGGAACAGGCATTCCCAGCAGGTCTTCGCCAGCAGGTCCCCCAGGAGGGTCGTCTCCGGACAGCCGATCATGGACCCGCCCCCGGCGGGCGTCTGCGCGTCCGCGGGGGCGCTCAGCCCCAGGCCGAGGACGAGCACCACCGCGAGCGCCAGGATTCGCGCCGCCGTCATGGGCTCCCCCCTCCGCCCTGCCGGTTCACGAAGCGCTCCGCCTGCCTGGTCCCGATGTATTGCAGCCCGGACTCGTTGATCCTCGGTTTGAGGTGGTCGTAGAACTCCTGCAAATTCATCTGCTCGAAGTGCATCTGCGAGAACTCGGCGATGGTGAAGCCGCCGCAGTCCGGGGCATCCATCCCGTCGTTGACGGCGCCGAACGAGCGGCCGGTCTGTTGCCGGCCCTGCTGCTGAATGAGCCGGGCGAGGATGGACTTGAACGAGCACCAGACCTCTTCCTTCTTGCGGCAGAGCGTGCTGAATCCCAGATCGATCCGGCTCACGCAGCGGGTGCCGACATAAACCGACAGGCCCGCCTTCCGCTCCAGGGCCAGGAGCAGGTCATCGGAATCGCAGGAGCCGCCGAAGATGCTCCCCATGAGCTGGGCGTTCGCGTATTGCAAGCCCATCCCCACGGCGGCCGTGGCGATCGTGCCGCCGAGATCCGCCGCGATCGCCGCCCAGTCCGCATCCGCCAGACTGCCCAGCGACTGATCCGCGCTCCCCAGCGCGGAGTTCATGCCCTCGACGGCGTCCGAGACATTCTCCACCGCCTTGTGCGCGTACTCCGTGGCCTCCTTGTAGTTCCCCAGGTCGAACTGTTGCTGCGCCCCCGCCAGCCAGTCGTTGCCTTGAGCAATCCACTGCCCGCCCTGCTCCGCGGACTGCCGGACGCCTTCGGCGATCGCCGGTTGCCCGGTCTGCACGATGGCCTCGGCGGTGATCTGCGTGCCGGTGCGGACCTCATTCGCCCGGACCACCGCATCCATGGCGGTCTGGATCGCGTGCTCCGCGGTCTCGATCTGGTCCTGGTAGTACTGAATGCTGTACTTCGACCCCAGGTAGAGGGCGTTGGTGGCCATGTAGGAGGTGGACAAGCCGGACTGCACGTTGAGGGAGCAGCAGTTGACCGCGGTCGCGTTGTACCCCTGCAACGCGCCGCTCCCGGCCGCCGACATGGCCGAGAGGGCGATCACGGCTCCGGCGCCGCCGGTAAACGCCGCCATCCCGCCGGCGATCGCCGCGGAGGTGATCCCCTGGGAGCCGGACGAGAGCGCCTGTTCGAGCTGTGTATTGTAGCGGCACCGCCGGACGTCGCCCTTGAACACCGTCTGGGAGGTCGGATCGTACTCGCGCCGCAACTGCTGGGCGAGCTCCAGGTAGCCGGCCGCCAGCGCGAAATTCGGGTTCGCGGGCGTGGAGCTGTCGAGGCAGAAGGGGATCAGGCTGTCCGGCTCCCCGCACTGCGAGCACTGGGTCACCGGCTTGACTTCCACGCAGGAGCCCGCCGTCTGACATTGCATCGTGGTCTCGTACCAGAGGCACCGGCCGTCACGGTCGGCCTGCCCGCAGAGGATCGCGGACGTGGCGCACCCCTGGCGCGCGCGGTACGGCGCGCAGGTGTCATCCATCCGGCATTGGATGTAGTTCGCCTGGGCCGTGCAGGGGACCTCGACCGCCACCCCGTCCACGAGGCGGGTCTCGGAGGTCCCCGTACAGGTCTGCTCCGGCTGCCGGCACGCGGCCAGCGCCTCCTCCGGGATGGAACACGGCGCGGCCGGCTGCCCGTTCTCATCCTGCATCTCGATCGAATAGTCCGGCGGGACATAGGTGAACCCGAGCGTCTGTTCGTGCGGGAGGCTGCTCCCGGCGCCCGGCGTGAACGTGACCTCGCCGAAGCCGTTCGCGATCCGCCCGCTCGCCGTGACCTCGAATCGGGTCGTCGCGCAGCAGTCGGAGCCGGCGGCGGCGTAGGGCTGCACCAAGACCTCCGAAAACGGCTCGCCCTCGTTCACCCAGACGCAGGACTCGGTGATCGGGAAGACCTCGCCCTTGTAGCGGTACCAGGCCTTCGCGCAGAGCTGGAACCGCCAGGGCAGGACGGTGGTGTCATACGCGGGGATCTTGAGGATGTAGCAGGAGCCGGAGAGCCCGAAACGGTCGCTCTGGTCGTGCCAGTGGTAATCGCAGAAGCCGCCGATCGGGTTGTGCGCGCCGTTCTCCACGGGCTGAAATTCGGCGGGCGAGACGATGGTCACGACCGCGGTGCCTTCGGAGCAGAGATGCAGCTCCGACGCCGGCTCGTGGCAGGTGACGGTTTCCAAGCCCGGCTCCCCCCGCGCCACGCAGACGTCCTGGGTCTCGCACTGTCTGCCGACGCCCGGGATCTGGATGGCGGACGCCAGGGCGCTCTCCGCGGTCGCCAGCGCCGGGCTGCCATCGAGATGCCAGGCCTTGGCGTCTTGCCGGGTCTGAAGCAGAAACGGCGTCAGCTCGTTCTGTTCCAGGGCGGCGCTGCCCTCCTGGGTCAGGCGGTCCGCGCCCAGCGACCCGGATCGGTCGTAGAGGGTCGTGGGCAGGGACGTGGAGGGGTCGAACTGCGGCGCGACGGACGGCCGGGATCCGGCGCCGCCCGGCGTGAAGGGGTTCGGGCTCGGCTGCTGAGCCAGACTGCACCTGGCCAGCTCCATCCCGGACAATCCCTCGCACGCGGCCTGGGCGGCCGTCGCGTGCGCGCCGAGCCCGACAAGCACGGCGACGGTGAAGAGGCGGCGGATCATGCGGGTTCGGGCGATCGTCACCGGCAGGTCAGCGTGTTGCAGGAGACCAGGGCCTTCACGGCTTCGGATCCGTTCCGGGCCGACCCATGTCCGCTCGCGGCCCTTGACCCGTCGTGACGGCGGCCAGCTCCAGTTGCCGGCCCTGCTGCTGGATCGCGGCGGCGTCCTGGTAGCCCTGGATCAGCAAGCCGCCCTTGAGGACCATCGTCGGGGTCCCCGCGACCCCGAGCCGCTTGCCGAGCGCCTGAATCCGGTCGAGCGGATGGGCGCAGTCCTGCTCCGCCGGCCGTTCGCCGGCCCAGGCGCGCAGGAGCGCCTGGCGCCGGTCCTCCGCGCACCAGATCCCCACGGACTTCGAATAGGCGTGCGGGTGCAGCTTCTGGACGGGATACAGCAGGACCCAGACCCGCCACCCCGCCTCCGTCAGCTTCGTCAGCTCGGGATGCTGGCGCCGGCAGTACGGACAATCCACGTCGTCGAACACGACCAGCTCCTTGTCCGGCGCGTCGGCGTTGCCCAGGGGAATCGCCAGCTCCGCCAGCGGCTCGGACCAGAGGTGCGCGGCGGCCTCCTTCCCCTGCGCGACCGCCGTCAGATTGACCTGGGCGCGCAGGTCGAAGATGCCCCCGGCGAACAGATACCGGCCGGACTGGTCCATGTAGACGATGGAGCGCCCGAACTTGACCGTGTACAGACCCGCCACCGGTCCGGGACGAATCCAGTCCACCTCCACGTCCGGCATGTTCGCGTGGAGACTCCGCAGAAGCGCGCCATGCACCGGATCGCCGGCTTGGCCGACCGCGAAGCCGCCTGGCTCGGCCGCGGCGGCTGGCCCCGGCTGGGCCAGGACCAGGCTCAGACAGATGACCAGTCCGCAGATCACGGACCTGGATGTGATCTCAGCCGCCTTCATCGCAATCCTCCTGTCCGTTGATCTTGCCGGTTGTCCGGGACCGGCAGCTCCTCGACTTGCAACATCACCCCGACCTGGGTGATGAGGCTGGGCACTCGTTCCACCTGCCAGCGGGCCAACACCGGCGCCTGGGCCCAATACACCTGCTGAACGTTCACGAGCTGGGCCACCCGGCGCCAATCCCCCCGCGTGATGAGCACGCGCAGCGGGGCGGCGTCCGCTTGTGCCGCGACGAGCCGCCGCGCCAGGTCCACCTGAGCCGGGTCCGTGCCGTCGATGATGAGGAACCGGTAACGGAGCGTGTGCGTGGCGAGCGGGTTCACCGACTGGCCGGTCTTGAACAGCAGGCTGCCGTTCACCGCAAAGTCGCCGGTCAACGTCACGGACGGATCCACGAGCCGCGTGCGCGGTTTCACCACGGTCGGCAGCGCAAGCCCAGGGCCTGCGGCCAGCCGCTCCGCCACGCGCTCCTTAGCGGCGTCCGTCAGCCGCCGCCAATTGACCTGCTTGATCCGGTCCCGAATGACCCGATCCAAGGGTTCCTCGATGAGGGGCCAGCCGCCCCGTGAGCCGCGATGATTCGCCGAGGCGGTCACCTCCGGCAGTGCCGGCCGCGGCTCATGCCGCTCCTGGTCCCACCACGGCGCCGGCTGCCGGTGCAGCCAGTCGCTTGTCGGACGAACGCCGCGCTCGACTTCGGCCAGGTCCCGCATCAGTTCCTCGACCGAGCCGGCGCCGGAGAGGACGAGATACCGGCTTCCCCGCCTGAGCACCAAGGTCGGTGCCGTCGCGACCTTCCATTCCCGGACCCTGATCGGGTCAATCACGATCTGGGCTGTCTTGTCGGGCGGCGCGAGCGCCCGAAAAGCGGCTACGGTGTCATTGAGCGAGGGTCCGACCAGACCGTTGACGACGACCGTGGCTCCCAGGCGCCTGGCGCCTTCGATCAGTTCGTGCCGGAGCGATTCCGGCACTGACCAGGACAAGACCAGGTACCAGCCGTCGGCCACTTGGTTCGACTGGCGTGCGCCAGGCAACGCCGTTTGGACCGTCCCGGAGCTGGCTTCCGCGATGACTCGGGCGGCCTGCGACGGATCCTGCGCCTGCGTTCTAGGCGTCACCAGCAGGACGAGCACAAGGATCACACCGGACAGTCCTCGCCCTCTCCATCGGTTCAACATCGTAAGCCCCCTGTACGGATATTACGGACGTCCGGCTTGCCGTGCAGGAGGGACTACCAGAGCGGCTGCGCTGTCCCGATAAGAAACCGGTCAGGCACTAGGCCGAAATAGCGGCTGTCGAACGACCGGGGATGTTCCAGGGCGACGTAATAGTGCGCCTCCGGGATGACGGCCGGCAGGGCAGCGGCATGAATCTCCTGGCCGAACTTGTCCCGAGGCAGGGCGACCCCAACGGCGTACCCATTGATCAGAATCCGCGTCCGCCCGCGTGTCTCCGAGACGAGCGTCACCCGATCACCGGCCATGCCGACGACCCGTTTCAGCCATAGTTCCCCGACCCGCGCATAGGGCCGCTCGCGGGGCGGCTGCACCCGCGCCGCCAGCTCCGGCGTCATCCGGAATGCAGCCAGATCCCCTCGTTCCGGCTGTCGCTCTTTCACAATCAGGAACAGCCGATGATGCGGCCAGCTCTCATCAGACCGGAGCAGCAGTTCCGCCCATGGTGAGGCCAGGATCAGCACCCAGGTCAGGCCTGTGATCGCCACGACCGGCCAGCGGACCCACGGCATCTCCCACCAAGCGGCCAAT
This sequence comes from Candidatus Nitrospira neuquenensis, assembly GCF_979578155.1. NCBI lineage: Bacteria > Pseudomonadati > Nitrospirota > Nitrospiria > Nitrospirales > Nitrospiraceae > Nitrospira > Candidatus Nitrospira neuquenensis. The sequence goes on from NZ_CEFZDU010000034.1 coordinate 197,370, forward strand.
CGAACAGCCAGCTCACGCCAACGGCACACGAATCCCTGAGCACGCGTCAGGATCAGGGAGTCCATGGTTTATGAATTACGGCCGAGGGAAGTTCGAAGGTGGGCAAGCAGCAGAGGGTAAGGCTAGGACCGCGAACGAACAGTGGGATTCACCTAACGCTGGCGCTCACCTGCTGCCGGAAGCCGGAGCGAGGCACGAGCGGAGGCTGGTGGCAGTCAGGTGCAGCGCTTTGTTCGGCGCTGCCTCACGCGTCGGGAGACTCACTCCTGTTCAGTTCTGCAAATGCGGCAGTAAATCCGTGTGGTGTGAGATCATTCTCCATTTGCCCTTTTCTTTGCGGAAAACGTTCGTTGCGCGAATGAGGACGGTCAACGTTTTTCCATCCTGACCTTTGTTCTCTCCCTTTTCGTAATTTTGTGTGATTGCGACATCGTGACCGACCATCACCCGCATATCCACGGCCTCAACTTTCCCTCCCAGTTTCATGGCCGCTTGCTTTTCCCAGTCTTGAAGCACCTCGCTCCAACCCACGCGGAAACCGCCTCCCGGACCCATATAGGTCACATCCTCGGCGTGCGACCAGACTTGCTTCATCGGCTCCAACTCGCCGGTAAACATCACATTCAATGCGCTGTAAAACTGGGCGGCCGCTTCCCGGACTACTTTTTCGTCCCCTTCAGCGCACACTGCAGTGCCGACGCTGAATAGAATGACTGCTAGCGCAGACAGCAATGTCCCAGATGTGATTCTCGGTTTCATCTTCCAGATTTCCTTTCTCTGTGTTGGTTTGTCTTGCCGAACGGAGCGGCGGCTGAGCCGCAGGTGCGCAGGCAAGCGGGCTTGCCGGAGCGTGTGTCGGCTCCAGGCGCGTGATGGGCCGACAGCGAGCGCCGTTAGGCCGCGAGCGTCGGCCCATCGCTTGAGTTGAGCGGCCGGCCGTCGTGCGATGAACGCAAAGCGGCACACGGGTTCGCGGGTCCGCTCCAACGATTTGTTAGCTGCGTGTTTCATATGGCGCAACAATCTCTATTCCCCATGAATTATTCGATAGGCTGCAAGCCTTGACGGCCGCTACAGGATGCTTTCTCTCTGTCTGTTCGCAGAAGCTGAAAAATGCGTCCCGAGAAAGTAATGCTTCATGACGCAACCCAAGGTAGATCTCTTTGATGCTGCCCAAAGGCAATTGGTAGCAATAGAATCCGCGGCCGTGGTCTTCGACCAGCTTAAACTGCCCACTGGCATTGATCCCTTCCCCATCCCTATCGGCCACACACTTAACAACTCGGACTTCTTCTTCATAAGACCAGCACATGGCTTTCTGAAGGAAGAGCCTGCTCAGTTTCTCATGGTGTCGAACCGGGTAGAAGTGCGTATGGTCGACGTTGACGGGGTCACCTATCGGGCTCTCCGATAGCGAGGAAGAGGGCCTCGTTTGCGTATAGATGATACTTCCATGTTGAGCTGGAATCAGACAGGTGGCTTCATCGGTGAAACCCGCCGCATCTGCGTCAAACCCAAGCACCAAACCGTGATGTTCGTACGCGTAATGCGACCACATCAGTGGATTCGTCGGGGTCCGAGTGAGGCTGAGCACCCCACTGTTCTCGGTCCAGATATGACGCTTCGTCCAGGATCGAATCCCTTCAAAGAGTCCCTCGATAGGATTTGTTGACTGAACTGGATAACCAGCAACGGTTTCAAATGGGTCGTTGAATTCACTCGCGATGGAGAAGGCGATGGAGTTTCCTTCGAGAACCTTCTCTGCCACCTTGGGGCTCATGTATTTGTAGAGGATCATGGAATGAGCACGAAGCAGCTAACGCCCAGCTTGAAAACCGTGTGTGGAGCGGTAGCGTAACACACGTCCTCTCAAAGCTGTTGTTGGCTATTAAAGATCAATAGAAGCCTACAACCTTCGTAAAAATGAAGCCTCATGGCTTTTGAATCATTCGCTTCTATTACCTGATATTTGAAAACCTCCGGGTTCTCCCCAAAAGAAGTTGCGGTGGCGAACCATTGATCCGCCTGTGTTGATATTTCTTTCAGTCGGGAGTTTGCTTCATCTGATTGATTCCGAGTGGCAAATACAAATTCTGCTTGATATCGAATACCGTATGCCCACTTTTCTTTGAAGTGCCAGAAATAGATGGCGCGAGCTAACCTGAGACTGTTGCAAAACTCCTCTTTACAGACCGATCGATCTCGTGTAAGTAGTCG